>JAYVNW010000999.1:0-2899 GCA_043758225.1 Candidatus Kuenenia sp.
AGGATTAGTAGATGCCGCCAGATGCTTTTTCGCCCTGAGATGGCGTGTTGCAGGTGATGTCGCAGCTGTTGTCACATTCGTCGGTGAAGTCCAGAAACGTACTGCCGATTACTGTACCTTTGCGACCGCTTCCCAGAGTGAAGTAGTAAGTCTGATTGATGGCTCCGATGGCTGAGCCGAGGTCTTCAAGTTCTTCGTTCACGCCGTAGGACAGTTCTGTCAATCCCACGATCATGCCGAGGACCAGGATGGTTCCAACCAGAACCAGTTCAGCGGAAACTACAAAGCCGTTTTCGTCGTTCTTCAGTGCGTTCAAAATGTTCATTGCAATGGTTCCTTTTTGAGTGTCGCGTCAGCAAGTTGATTGTTTCAGTTGCCTCACGCGAATGTGAGGTAACGCTGTATTAGTAACCGTTCTGTTCACCGCGAGCTGGAGTGTTGCAAGTGATGTCGCAGCTATTGTCGCATTCGTCCTGGAAGTCCAGGTTTGTGCTTCCGACGACTTCACCCTTTCGGCCGCAGGCGAGTGTGAAGTAGTAAGTCTGATTGATGGCTCCGATGGCTGAGCCGAGGTCTTCAAGTTCTTCGTTCACACCGTAGGACAGTTCTGTCAATCCTACGATCATGCCCAGAACCAGAATGGTTCCAACCAGAACCAGTTCAGCGGAAACTACAAAGCCGTTTTCGTCGTTCTTCAGTGCGTTCAAAATGTTCATTGCAAGCTCTCCCGTTTCTTGTTTTTACACCTCGTAATGAGGACTCAGTTTCGATGAGTCTCATTCGTTTTGTCGCCGGCTTCACTGTGAGGCTCGGTTGATGTTTATGTGTAAAGCAGACTCCGTGCCAATTGCCTTTGCGCGCAAACTTCGGCGCAGGAAAAACGTCGCAACTGCAACGTAAAACACTGCCTGCAAACGAGTTACACAACTTTCAAGAATGTTCATTAGGCTGAACACTGCATAAACCTCGATTTGAGTCATGTTGCCGATCGGCAACGCATTTCGTCGGGCGATGTTCAAACAGGTGCTGTGGAATAGACACCAAACCGCATTCGCATCAGTGGAATTGAGCAAAAGCAACACGACGCAACGTTTGATGCGTTTTGGTACCGCATCTCGTAAACTGCAGAAAACGGGCACGTTTGAGTTCTTAAAAAATTACGCCATGATGATGGTCCGTCCATTTGCATCCCCACCGATGAACCTGACGCCCTCCACGGAGAACCAATTCATGTTTTGCAGTTTTTCTTTCAACCAATTTCGCAGTGCGATTGTCGTCTTCTGTGGACTCGCACTTCCGACCATCTGGAGTTCTGACACATTGCTCGCCGAAGAATTCAACTATGACGAATCAAAAGTCCCTGCATATACACTTCCGGGACTACTGACGTGTGAAGATGGCACGAAGGTCGCTTCGGAGGACGCATGGACTTCCAAACGCCGACCAGAGATCCTGCAGCTGTTGGAAGAACACGTCTTCGGCACGCTGCCGACCAACGAGATCAAACTTCGCACGAAAGTTCGTTCCTTGATTCCGGACGCTCTTGACGGCAAGGCAGTGCGACGCGAAGTCACTGTCTACTTTTCCGATTCCGACAATGGACCGCAGATGGATTTGCTGATCTACACGCCTGCCGCCGCAACAGAGCCCGTCCCTGCATTCATGGGATACAACTTTAATGGCAACCACACAGTCGAAAACGATCCTCGAATTCATATCACCAGTTCATGGGTGCAGAATAGAAAAGAACTGGGCATTGCGGATAACAAGGCAAACGAAGCTTCACGCGGATCCGAAGCAAGTCGCTGGGACGTCAAAAGTATTGTCGCTCGAGGTTATGGACTTGTCACAATTTACTACGGTGATGTTGATCCGGATTTTGACGATGGCTTCAAGAACGGAATCCATGCCCTGACCGAAAAAGGCGACTCACCGCGTGCAGGCGATGCCGGCGGTTCCATCAGCGCATGGGCGTGGGGCTTGAGCCGCGCTTTGGATGTTCTCGAATCAGACGCCGCAATTGATGCGAAAAAAGTCGCAGTCTTTGGGCATTCGCGATTGGGTAAGACATCGCTGTGGGCCGGAGCAACCGATCAGCGATTCGCAATGGTGATTGCCAATGAATCCGGCTGCGGTGGTGCATCGCTGGACAAACGCATTTTTGGTGAAACTGTGAATCGGATTAACAACTCGTTCCCTCACTGGTTCTGCATCAATCATCGTACGTACAACAACAATGAAGTCGCCATGCCTGTTGATAACCACATGCTGATCGCCCTCAGTGCGCCTCGGCCGGTTTATGTGGCCAGTGCACAAGAGGACACATGGGCCGATCCATACGGTGAATATCTGGGACTGTATCACGCGGGGCCGGCATTCAAATTGTTTGGGAAAAAGGTCTTTGAATCCGACACGATGCCCGCCGTGAATGCGCCAGTGCAGCTCGATGTGGCTTACCACATGCGAACCGGAAAACATGACGTCACCGATTATGACTGGGATCAGTATCTGAAGTTCGCCGACGCGCATTTGCGATAATGGTCGGCCAAATTCACCGAGCCTGCGACTGGGCAGCTGTTTCGCGATTCAGCCGCAGTTGCCCGCATGCGGCATCAATATCCGCACCTTTGCGTTTTCGTACCGTGGCCGTGACGCCTCGCGTTTCCAGAATCTCAAGAAACTGCTGCGTATCCGGGTCGCCGGGAGCCGTCATCATAAGCTCCGAAACGCCATTCATCGGAATCAGATTGACGTGAGCATTGCGGCCCCGCATCAGCGAAGCCAGTTCTTCGGCATGTTCAGGCCGATCATTGATGCCGGACATGAGCACGTATTCATACGAAATCCGTCGACCGGTCATTTCAAAATAGTCATCTGCCGCCAACAGGATTTCCTGAAT
>JAYVNW010001000.1:0-3472 GCA_043758225.1 Candidatus Kuenenia sp.
CCCGTCGCGCCGCCGACGGGAAAGTGCGTGGGGCGGAACTCTAGCGAACCATGATAAATTTCCCAACGTTGATACCGCGCTCAGCGCGGACGTTTTTTGTTCAGATTGGGCCGTTTGTTGCGGAACGCGTGAAATCCAGCATTTGAATTCCGGCAATTTCCGTCACATTTTCAGGCGACGGCCGACTTTTGCAAACGCTTCAACGGCTCTTTCAAGCTGCGGACGGGTGTGAGCTGCGGACATCTGAGTACGAATGCGGGCCTCACCTTTAGGCACGACCGGAAACGAAAAGCCCACGACGTAAATTCCTTCCTGCAACAATTCGTCGGCCATCTTTGTGGCCAGTGCGGCATCGCCAATCATGACAGGCGCGATTGGATGCTCGCCCGGCAGAATTCGGAAACCGTTTTCGGTCATGGCCGAACGGAAGTACGTCGTGTTCTCACGCAATTGTTTTCGAAGCTGATCGGATTCGCTCAGCAGTTCCAATGTCCGCACGGACGCTGCTGCGATTGGTGGAGCCAATGTGTTCGAAAAAAGATACGGTCGTGATCGTTGACGCAACAGATCAATCAATGATTTGTGGCCACTTGTATATCCGCCACTCGCGCCACCAAGTGCTTTGCCGAGCGTACCGGTAATGATGTCGATGCGATCTGAGACACCGAAGTGTTCTGGTGTTCCACGACCGTTGGGTCCCATAAATCCAACGGCGTGCGAATCGTCTACCATCACGATCGCATTATATTTATCCGCCAGATCGCAAATGTCGGGGAGATTTGCAAGATAACCGTCCATCGAAAAAACGCCGTCGGTCGCGATCATCCGAAACCGACAGCTCGCCGCAGCTTGAAGCTGCTCTTCCAGATTGGCCATATCATTGTTGCGATACCGAAACCGCTGTGCTTTGCAAAGTCGCACGCCATCGATGATGCTGGCATGATTCAGCTGGTCGGAAATGATGGCATCCTGATCGCTCAGCAGTGTTTCAAACAATCCTCCGTTGGCATCGAAACATGAACCGTAAAGAATCGTGTCATCGGTACCAAGGAAGCTGCTGAGTTTCTGTTCGAGCGTCTTGTGAATCGTCTGAGTACCGCAGATAAATCGTACCGACGCCATTCCATAGCCCCATCGGTCGAGCGCTTCGTGGGCGGCCTTGATAATCTCCGGATGATCAGCCAGGCCCAGATAATTGTTCGCGCAAAGGTTCAGAACTTCGCGGCGATCCTGAAGTCGGATATCCGTGTGCTGGGGAGAATCAATTGTGCGTTCTGCTTTGAACAATCCCTGATCTCGGATGGATTGTAATTCGGCTGCTGCGTGTTCAAGAAATGACGTCATGGTCAAGTCCAGGTCCTGGAAATATCGATATGATCGTTACAGCTCGTACTTTAGGAAAAACGCGGTCGCTCGCTACTCAACAGCGAAAACAGTTCATCAGAGCAGGAAGCCTACCGAATCATCACACCCATTCCCCCGACTCGTACGCAAATCTGCTAAAGTCTCAGGAGGAACGTTGCGAGACGTGAATGAGTCGCCGTACGATGCCGATAACTTGGTGCAGATGCCGATCTTGTGTGGTAGCTCGCCGTTTGGCGCTGACTTCACAGGGTTCGGAGGCAAAACCGTAGTCGGTATACCTAGCCGCCCTTGTCCAGATCTGAGACACGCGACATGTCAAAAAAACAATTGCTAGCCCTTGCTTTTCTCGCTGCGATTCCAGCCACCGGGCTATTGATCAAGATGCTGTTTAGCCTTGGGTATCTGCTGGCTGATCAGTCCAGCGCCGGTGCCGTGGTCTGGATTATTTTCGTCGTTTGTATGCTGGGCAGCGTATTCTTTGCCGCTTTGCCACTTTTGTTGTGGCTGTATTACCCGGCCGCCGGATTTGAAGGCGCTTTGGCGACTGCCGGAGCGGGTTCATTGGCAAATCCAGCTGCAGCCCGTGGAGGCAAATCTCCAGCGATTGGCAACGATGTTGATGACGCTGACTCCGAAGAAGACAGCGAATCTGACTACGAAGAAATGGAAGATGAAGCCGCTGCGGACGATGGTGAGGCGTACTTCGAAGAAGATGCCATGGAAGAAGACTTCGACGATTTCGACGACGAGGATGAGAAGTAGGCACGCATCGCGCGACTGACGTCGCTCCGCTCGCCAGGAAGTTTCATGTCCGACAGTCGCCTTATGACGCCTTCACCCCGCGACTGCTACGACCTTCCCGGATATTGGGATCTGGCATTCAGCGACGAAACCATTCCGGAAGCGGATTTTCTTGAAGCTGTCGCAAAACAGTTTGGTACTCAACCGACAAAGTCTGTCCTGGAGCTTGGTTGTGGTGGTGGACGACAGACTCTTGAAATGTCGAAACGCGGATTTTCAGTCACGGCAATTGACCTCAATCCTGCCTGTGTCGACTGGACTCAACGTCGTCTGAAACGCCGCGACTTACCTGCCTGCGTCGTCTTCGGAGACATGTCCGACTTTCAACTTGCAGCGAGCGTTGATCTGGCTCACTGTCTGGTGAACACATTTCGACACCTCACGAGTGAGCAGTCAGCCCAGGATCACTTCAAGTGTGTCGCAGCAGCATTGAAGCCAACAGGAATTTACGTCCTGGGCTTTCACCTGTTGCCGCCGGATGCTGCTGAGATTGATTGTGAACGCTGGACGATTCAGACTCGAAAAACTCGCGTGACAACGACCATTCGCGTGCTCGATTTCAGTCGCCGGACCCGTATTGAGACGGTTCGATTCAGCCTGAAAGTCACGACGCCAAATCGCATTGTTCGAACTTCAACCGACCATCGGCTCAGAATCTATCGCGCTGACCAGTTTCGCAAACTGCTGCGTTCGGTGCCTGAGTTTGAATTGCTTGGCGTCTATGACTTTTGTTACGACCTGTCCGAACCACTTCGTTTGAACGACGAGCTGGGCGACGCCGTGTTTGTGCTGCGAAAGAAGAAGTAGTTCGGCTCCATTTCAGCTACGGTGACAGCCGCTGTCGAATCCACGTGTTGTCGGCCTGACGCAGGTATTCAAAACGATCGTGCAGTCGATTCGGTTGTCCTTGCCAGAATTCAATTCGTTCAGGGACAATTCGATAACCGCCCCAAAACGATGGCAACGGCACTTCACCATTGGCAAACTTCTGTTTCAGTTCCGCAAGCTTAATCTCCAAAAAACTGCGAGATGTAATCACGGTGCTTTGTTGTGAAACCCAAGCTCCCAACTGACTGCCTCGTGGTCGAGATGCGAAATACTTCATGGACTCTATCACAGAGACTTTTTCCGCAACACCTTCAATCTCCAGTTGGCGCTGCAATGGTAACCATTGAAACAGCAGCGACACGCGAGCATTCTGCGTGATATGTTTTGCCTTCCGGCTTTCCTGATTCGTAAAGAAAACAAACCCGTCGGTATCGTATGACTTCAGCAGCACGGTTCTTTGAGTCGGCTGGCCACGATC
>JAYVNW010001001.1:0-4050 GCA_043758225.1 Candidatus Kuenenia sp.
GACTGCCAAGTGCGACGCTGGAAGGTGCGATCGGAATGTCGCAGCAGATTGAATCGGAACTCATCAGGTTCCCGGAAGTGAAGACTGTCTTTTGCAAGACCGGACGACCGGAAATTGCGAATGATGTGATGGGCGTGCATCAGACTGACGTGTGGGTGATGCTGAAAGACCATCACAAATGGCGACCGGGGATGACGCGCGAGGCGTTAATCGAAGAGATGTCACAGAAACTGAACGACAAAGTTCCCGGTGTGGCGTTTGGGTTTACACAACCCATCGAAATGCGCGTCGACGAACTTGTGGCGGGTGTCAAGGCGGACGTGGCCGTGTTGATCTATGGCGATGATCTGGAAACTCTTGCGAAGCTGTCAAAAGAGATCGAAAAAGCATTGCGTTCGATTCACGGCGCAGTGGATGTGAAGGCCGACTACCAGGCGAATCTCACCACCGTAACGATTGTTCCGGATCGCGAAGCATTGGCGCGCTATGGCATTGAAGCTCAGCAGGTGATGGACGTTGTCGAAGCGCTCGGAGGCCGCGAGGTCGGTATCATCTTTGAAGGTCGTGCCAGATTTCCTGTACGTGTTCGAATTCCTGATGACTGGCGTTCAGAGATCGATCGACTTAAACAGCTACCAGTGGCAGAAGCAGGCGGCAAGCCGGTGCCGCTGGACGAGCTGGCGGATATTCGCATCGAAGAGACGCCTCCAAGCGTGGAACATGAATCCAACCGTCGCCGCACATTCGTTTCGGCAAACGTGCGAGGAAGGGACGTCGCAACATTCGTGGCAGACGCGCAGCGAATGATTGAGAAAGATGTGACTGTGCCCGCTGGTTATGAAATTCGCTGGGGCGGAGACTTTGAAAACCTGCAGTCGGCAAGTCGACGCCTGATCATGATCACACCGATTGTCCTGCTGTTGATTTTCTTATTGCTGTACACGTCGTTCAAATCCACTCGTCTTGCTCTGCTGATCTATCTTGCGGTGCCGATGGCCGCCAGCGGAGGAATCTTTGCGCTCAAACTGCGAGGCATGCCATTCAGTATCTCAGCCGGTGTCGGGTTCATCGCATTATTCGGGGTCGCCGTGCTGAACGGGCTTGTCTGGGTCAGTGCCGCCGAACACCTGCGAAAGCAACGCATGCCGGTGCCAGAAGCGACAAGAGAAACCGCATTGTCCCGATTGCGGCCCGTGTTGATGACAGCGTTTGTGGCCAGTCTCGGGTTCCTGCCGATGGCACTTTCAACCAGCGACGGTGCCGAAATGCAGCGTCCACTGGCCTCCGTCGTGATTGGAGGTTTGATCACATCCACATTACTGACGTCACTCGTTGTTCCGGCAATTTATCCGTGGTTTGCGAAAGGTCTGTCGATGAAGGAAAGCGACGAGGATGCAGCGGTTGAAGCAGAATTATCGCCGTCTCCTCATTCAACATCGCACTCCATCGCGATAACTTTTTTTAAACGCATAGGTCGCGTGGTGTAGCTTGAGGCTGGCGAGCGGCAGGGCGTCAGCCCTCCGAGTTTGGTACTCGTCATGCAGCACAAGCGGGAGTCCTCAAAATACGACAATTATACTGATCGAGGTTTTGTTGAAGTATGGAATCAAAAATTGTACTCGGAGGGCTGACGCCCTGCCGCTCGCCAAACACTTCAATTCTGACCGCGTGAGTATCTCCTGTACCACTTGAATTGATTTAGGCAGGAAAATTGGTGGCAGGAAAATGAGTCTCATCAGAGTTCGCTAGTCTTCATGCCCAGAATCTTCTTCTCCTCAATTGTCCCACCACTCACTGAGACGATTCAATCGCACCTATGTCGATGCTTCGGCCGGGCTGGCTGGGAGTGCGATTTCATGTTCAACGATCGTCACCTCCTCGCGAGGCATGCCGCCGATTGCCTGACGCGGGATGCGGCAGACGATGCGGACGCGGGTTGATGTATCGTCCGTGTAGCTTCGGCTGAGTTCTTCTGCGTGTTGAGTCAACCATGCCAGAAAACGGCCGTTGCCCACACTGGCTTCGATTTCGATTTCAGCAAAGCCCCCCGATAATCGTTCGGATACAACTTCGGCCAGTCGATCCAGGCCCATACGAGTGACCGCACTGATCGTTACCGTATCGTCATAGTGGCGGCGCAGAACATCAACCATCGATTGATCTTCGACTCGATCAACTTTGTTCAACACCAACAAGACGTTTTTCACTTCAATGCCGATTTCCCCAAGCACTTGATACACAGTTTGAATCTGGCGTTCGGCTTCAGGACTGCTGGCATCGACGACATGCAGCAGCAAATCCGCATGCCGAGCTTCTTCCAGCGTCGATCGGAACGACGCCACAAGGTGATGTGGCAGATTGCGAACGAATCCAACGGTGTCGCTCAGCAGAACGTCACCGAAATTCGGAAGTTTCCAGCGGCGAGTTCGCGTGTCCAGAGTTGCGAACAACTTGTCTTCGATCAGTACATCCGCGCCGGTGAGTGCTCGCATCAACGTGCTCTTACCAGCATTCGTGTAGCCCACGATCGAAACTGTTGGCTGCTCGCGGCGCAACCCAACAGTGCGTGCTCTTCGCGTTTCGACGTTGCGAAGTTTGTCTTTCAATTCCGAGATGCGTTTATCGATCAGACGACGGTCAGTTTCCAACTGCTTTTCGCCGGGACCGCGACCGGCACCCAAACCACCCGTGCCTCCACCGCCGGTACGTTCAAGGTGAGTCCACATGCGTTTCAGTCGCGTGCGGAAATACATCAACTGAGCCAGCTCAACCTGCAACATAGATTCATAGGTGCGCGCGTGAGTTGCAAAGATATCAAGAATCACTTCGCTGCGATCCATGATGGGCTTTTCAAGCGACTGTTCCAGCGCGCGGCCCTGCGATGGCGACAGATTGTTGTCAAAGATGACAACCTGCGCGTCAGTTTGCAGGACCATCTCTTTCAATTCTTCCAGCTTGCCGCGGCCGATACAGACCGAAGGATGCGGCGTTTCGCGGAGCTGCGTCATTTCTCCCACGACTTCGACGCCGGCCGTTTTGACCAGTCCCTTCAGTTCGTCCAGCGCACCGGTTCTGGCAAACGCATCATCAGGATGGAACACTCCCACCAGAATTGCACGCTGACTGGCGACATTCAGCGAATCTCGTTTTGGATCACCCAAGTTCAATCGTCCCGTGAGAAATTAGACCGTGCGAAAGTCGCAGCCATTCGTTACATCAAGTTTGCAATATCAAAGAAGATCGTAGCACAGACGACTTGCCGGTGTAAGTTGTGACAATGCGAACGACTCACGAATTTCTGTAACCGATCAGCCGCCGGGACGTGGGCTCGTGCCCGTCGAGCCATGACCGCATTCAGAATACTTGAGAAATAGACAGTTTGCCACTTTTCGGCCGAGGTTGTCGTTTTTATCGATGTTTGCACCCGGCTCAGGGGCAACCGCTCGGATAAATTTCCGCATCAATTTAAAGTTGGAACTAAAAATGGCTGCCGAAAGCGGTTGCGGTGAATCAGTCGTTGCAGAGCCAAGCATTTTCAGCCGTTGTCAGGGGGCGGAAGTGGACACTAGTCGCACGATCGTCAGGTACAGATAAGGCACAAAGACAATAGCTCCAACGACCGCCGCGCCAAACGCTGTAATCAAGACTGCGGCAGCAGCGACATCTTTGGCTTTTCCGGCCAGGGAATGAAATTCCGGGCAGGCCAGATCTGTGACGCATTCAATCGCGGTATTGAAGGATTCCGCAGTCCAGACTGACATCATTGAAAGGATCACGAAGCACCACTCAACTCTCGAAATGTGGAACACCACGCCAAAGAGACCAACCAGAAACGTCGCCACGACATGCAGCCGTGCGTTGTGCTGCGACTGCAGCATGAACCGCAAGCCACGGAATGCATGCGCAAAGCTGGCACCACGCGCGCGGATGGAAAATCGAGCGGGAATCGACATCGTTACTCTTTCGCAATTTTCACTAGCCGTGCAGCGTACCTTTGGAGCTTGGCACACCTTGTTGGCGCGGATCGATACTGACTGCCATGCGCAAAGC
>JAYVNW010001002.1:0-3431 GCA_043758225.1 Candidatus Kuenenia sp.
TTGAACGAATCGACTTTCTGCAGTCGTGCAATATCGGTCTCCTGGCGTCGCACATAGCCGGCGTACTGAGCTTCAATCATCATCTGTCGTCGTGTATTGGCGGAGAGATTCATGTCCGCAACTTGCGGGAACTGTTGATAGACTTCGTCCCATGTGATCGTGTTGCGGCGGAGATGTTCTTCCAACGTAGCTCCATGCGACCGGAGCTTGGTCATCGCTTCGTAACCACGCTGCAGTTCTTCGTCATAGCGATTGAACCGTTCGGCTCGTGCGCGGCAGACGCTGCCGATTTTGATGCCTAGCGGCGTCAGTCGGCGATCAGCATTGTCCTGTCGCAACAGCAGACGATATTCGGCGCGCGACGTGAACATGCGATAGGGCTCATCAACCCCTTTCGTGACAAGATCGTCAATCAATACGCCGAGATACGCCTGGCTGCGATCGAGAATAAACGTTCCCTTGCCCTGGACCTTCAATGCAGCATTGAGTCCCGCCAGCAAGCCCTGGCCACCGGCTTCTTCGTAACCTGTTGTGCCGTTGATCTGACCAGCGAAATACAGGCCTTCGACGAGTCGCGTCTCCAGAGTCGGATATAACTGAGTCGGCGGAGCGAAGTCGTATTCAACGGCGTAACCATAGCGCATGATCTGTGCGTTTTCGCAGCCCGGTATTCTCTTCACGATTTCATCCTGCACGTCGCGGGGAAGACTCGTGGAAATTCCGTTGACGTAGACTTCCTGCGTGTTGCGGCCTTCGGGTTCCAGAAAAATCTGATGCGAAGTCTTGTCGGCGAACCGCACGACTTTGTCTTCGATCGATGGACAATAACGCGGACCAGTTGATTGAATCTGTCCCGAATACATCGGAGCGCGATGCAGATTGGCGCGGATGATTTCATGGATCTCGTGAGTTGTGCTCGTGAGATAACAGTGAATCTGCGACTGCTCGATCTTGTCGTTCATAAACGAAAACGGTTCGGGCGTTTCGTCACCAGGCTGAATCTCGCAGCGAGAATAATCGATCGTGCGCCCATTCAGCCGCGCGGGTGTGCCAGTCTTGAATCGTCGAAGTTCAAAACCCAGCGACGTCAATGCACCGGAGACGCCGTGCGATGACTTGTCACCGGCTCGACCACCTTCGGCTTTCGATTCGCCCGTGTGCATGATTGCTTTGAGAAATGTGCCCGTTGTCAGAATCACTGCGCGGGCTCGATAGAACGCATCACCAGTAACGCGGATGCCGGTCACCTTGCCGTCGTCGGTTTCAATGGCTTCGACGGTTTCCTGGCAAAGCGTCAGGTTTTCCTGCAGCTCAACGCGGTGTTTCATTTCGAACTGATACGCCTTCTTATCCGCCTGAGCGCGCGGACTGTGCATCGCCGGACCTTTGCCGCTGTTGAGCATGCGAAAGTGAATTCCGGTGGCGTCGATGACTCGTCCCATTTCGCCACCGAGCGCGTCGATTTCGCGGACGATCTGACCTTTAGCGACACCGCCGATCGCCGGATTGCAGCTCATCTGCCCCACGGTGTCACAGTTCATAGTCAGCAGTGCGGTTTTCGCACCAACTCGCGCAGCGGCCAGAGCCGCTTCGGTTCCGGCGTGACCTGCACCGACCACCACAACATCAAAATCATAGACACACTTGAACGACATGACTTATTCCGGGGAATCACTGGGGCTCGGCACTTCACAATCTGGAGGACACAGTTTACCGTCCAGGGATGCGGGCGGCATCGTTGTTGTGGCGGGATTCTTATTTTGAGTGGAATGGTGCGTTCATCGGTTGGGCATAAATCGAAGATTTTGAATTCGGAAGCGAATTCGCATGTAGAACAGGTGGCTCGGCTGTTTTTGGACGTCGAAAAACGTGGCAATTCAAAATCACAGGCAAGTCGCCTGTGCTACGGAATGAAACAGGAGATCGTACTGATGACCAATCGCCTTGGCTCAATATTAATATGTGTTCGATGGCTGCTGCTTTTGGGAATGGCATCGACAACCGTATTTGCTCAGGATGCTGAACCGGCAGCACCAGCGTCCAGAGGTCTGTGGACCTTCGAAGAAGCAAGGGCACAGTTGCAGAAGTATCCGAAGGACGTCTTCCTGCAGTATGTCGCTCTGAAGCTGGGGCAACGCGAGGGATTTGATGCGACCGAGTTGCTGGGATTGAATGATCCGACTCGAAGACAAATGGCGGCCGAACGGCGCGAGAATGTCGATCTGTTCAATCTGTTCTCCGGCTCGCTTGCCGTACAGGAAAGTCTGCAACTGGACGCCATGCGACCGGGTTCTAGTGTCAATCGTCCAGACGGCGCGAGCAACGTGGCATCGTCAATTGAAATTGTGAAACTGAGCGGTCCGACGGTGAGCAGTCATCCGTGGCATGATATGTTGAAAGGTCAGCAACCGAAATTTTCCAGGCTGGCGAATTACGTCCCGGCGGATCAATACTACATCCAATTCAAATCCGTGAGTCGGATGCTGGACGTCATCGACGGCGGTAACCTGTTCGCGAAGCACCTTTACACACAGTCGGGCGAGCAGGCGTTCGCGCGTGATACCGAGCAGCGATTGCGACAGCAACTGGCCGTCGAAACGAATCCACTCGCGCGGCCGTTTTATGATCTGGTTGTCAAAGAAATAGCCATCACTGGCAGTGATCCATTCGTCAACGAAGGCAGCGACGTCACGTTGCTGTTTCGGTATGAACAGGACCTGGTGTTTCAGACTCAGATGACTGCGTACCTCGCGGCGGCGGAAAAAGCAGTCGCCAATGTGACTCGCACGGAAGAAATATGGGAAGGCGTTTCGTTTGCACATCTGACATCGCCGAATCGCGAAGTGCATGTGTTTTCGGCGTATCCGGAAAAGGGCCTGCACATTCGGAGCAATTCCCGCACGGCATTTTTGCGTGTGTTGAAGCTGATTAAAGGGCAGGCGGACGAGTCATTGACGAGTCTGGGGCAGTCGGAAGAGTTTGCGTATGTTCGAACTCTGATGCCAGCCGATGCACCGGAAGAAGACGGTATGATTTATCTGTCCGATCCGTTTATTCGGCGACTCGTCGGCCCGGAAGTGAAACTCACGGAACTGCGGCGCCTGAAGTGTTTCAACAATCTCCGCATGATCAGCCACGCGGCGATGATGTATAAGATCGAGAAAGGTCACAGGCCGGAATCACTGCGCGATTTGGAAGCCGCGAATTGTCTTCCGAATGGGTTTAACAAAGGTGCGTTGAAGTGTCAGTGCGGCGGGGCGTATTCGTTGGCGCATGGCAAAGGTGCGTGTTCGCATCATGGGCATTCGGAGGCATTGATCCCGTGTTGCGAGATTCCGGAAACATCTGTAACGACGGCTGAAGCCGATGCCTACAAGCAGTTCGTGAACGAATACAGTCAGTACTGGCGGACGTTTTTCGATCCGATCGCA
>JAYVNW010001003.1:0-9857 GCA_043758225.1 Candidatus Kuenenia sp.
AGTGTCATGCGGCACGAAACCGATGTGCAATGCGACTGTGTTGCATTTCAGCAACTTTGTGAAGTCGCTGATTTCTTTCATTTCCTGTAAGCGAGCTGCCCGCGTTTCTTCCGGCACTAATCCGACTGTCCGCGCTGACGTGGCTATGTCGGCGTAACTTTCGCCCTCGAAACCACCGAACACTGCCGTCACCGTGATTCCGGCGTCGGCACACTTATTCAGAAACGATGCTGCAGCTGCCGCGTTGCGAGTTTCCGCGTGAGGCGCGTGCAATTGAATCGTGGGAACTTTCAGTTCGCGAACAACATCCAGATGAACTCCCAGTCCCGCGTCAATGGATGCGAAAACGCCGATCGGCCATGTGGTCATTTGTGTCTCCTGTTACGTTAAGGTGAAGAATAGCCGCATGTTTGCACTCCGGCCTTGCGAACGCAACCATCCGGCCCGACTCGTCTGTGCTTACGATCATACTGAGTAGATCGAAGACAACGAAGATGCTGAATGTCAGACACGGCTGCTGTTTAGCCCGTTTCACGGTTGCGTAATCGGGACAGCCTGCGCTGCGAGGATTGTCATTAAATAAATTTTGTCAGTCGTGATGGGAGACGATGGGCGGGACTTGTAAGCGCGATTCCCTGAGCTACTGTTCCTTACGTCGTGTCTTTTCACAACATCTAATTCGCATGCTCGCTGGTTATCGAGGTTTTCGAATGAACCCCGGTCTGAAAACATCACCCCAATCTGCGCACGCTCCGCTGGTACAACGCGCAGTTGCAACCGTGACCAGAAACAAACCCCGGTGCGTACTGCTTGCTGGAAGCGCGCGTGGCGGAACATCGTGGGCGTTAAAGGTCCTTGATTCCCATCCGGCGGTTCATGCCAGCCACGAACCGTTCTATCAGCTCGACAAGGATCAGGAACTCAGCAATCTTTACGACAGAATCAAGGTGGGCCAGGGAACGGCGGAAGATATTGAGGTACTGACGCAACAATTGACAAAGGCGTGCATCGAAACTCACAAGCCACCATTCTTCCGCAAAAACTTTCTTAAAACACCAGCGTGGATGCGATCTGCTCTCTGGATGAGTGCTAAAGCATGTCCGCCTCTGACATCGACATTCAAGTATCTGGCAACCGGAACTCTGAACGAACAACATCGCATCGTCATCAAGAACCGGCCATTCCCATTGCTGGATCGCATTCTGGAAACAATCCATGCTGACGCGTTGGTTTTGCTGCGACATCCCTGTGGTGTCGTCAGTTCATGGCTGCGCGGAATTCGCATGGGTGTGATGCAGGGGAATAGTGCCGAACCCGACAAGGTCTGGAGTCGTTATCAGGACTATCTGATCCCAATGGGCTTCAGTGAGGCGGATCTGCAGCGAATGTCACCAGCCGGAATTCTGGCTCTGAACTGGCTGGTCGATAAGACGTTGTTCAGCCAGTACGAACGTTCGCCGAACATGAAGACGCGAACAATGGTCTATTGTGATCTCGTCCGAAATCCACTGCAGGAATGGAGCAAAGTCTTCGAATGGCTCCATCTGCCATTTGATTCTTCGGTCGAAGCGTTTCTGACGCAGTCATCGAAGCCTGCCTTCGATCTTCGCAGGCTGATGGGGAAAAAATACAGCTATTTCTCGGTCCAGCGAAGCGAGAAATCGCCAGCTGAGGCATGGCGAAAAGATATGACTGTGGATCAAATCAAAGAAGTCATGTATATCGTGACGCCGCATTTTCCGGTTGAACAGTACTGGCCGGATTCAATGTTTTAGAATCAATTGCCCGGGAGTCGTAGCCATGATCTCAGCCACCCCAATCTTCGATTCACTCGCATCGATTCTGAATCGACCGCATCCGCGCCGCAAAGCAAGTATGGTGTTGTCAAGAATCATGTCGCAGCTTGATCTGCGCGATCTTCCGTATGATGAAGGGGTCCACAAAAATCGGCGACAGGATGGCACGCGACATGTTTCCATCGGCATCTGGCTGATTCCGATTGATGACAAACAAAGTCCTTCAAATGCAGATACTTCACATGCTCTGCCGGCGGTCACCTGTGATCTGAGACGACATGGGATTGGCGTGCTCGTGCCGACAAATATGCAGGCGAAGCAATTCCTGGTGGCAGTTGCAGATCTGGATGACGTGTGGCGATTCTTTCTGACAGAAGTTCGACACGCGTCGTCTCGACCAGGCGGTTGGCATCAGCTGGGGCTGGATGTTGTGACAACGATCGATCTCGAATCACTTCAGATGCTGCATTTTCGCAATCGTCTGAATTCATTTGCCGGACTTTGATTCGATCACGTCAAACATCCTCGAAACAAGATCTTTATCAGGCGGTTGCGTCAGCAGTGTGACGGTGACGCCGAGCACGATCGATGTCATCAATCCCCAAATCAGCGGATCGTAACCCAGCAGAAAAACTGGTCGGAACGATGTGGGAGCGTTGGCGTGAGCCTGCATCAACTGCTGCGCGATACCGATCGTGTACAGCACAAGTACCGTGAGCGCTCCGCTGAGCATACTCGTCAGAATGCCGCTGGAGTTCGCTCGTCGCCAGTAACACGCCATCACAGCGGGAACCAGAAACGTCGCCGCCGCGCCTGACGTGCTGAACACAATAAATGCCTGCAGAAACTGCACCGGGTTCCAGTTGATGGCCACTGACAAGGCTCCGGCGAAGATCATCGTACACCATGCCACGATTCGTAGATGGTTGCGGTCGGCAACAGGGTTGACGAAACGTTGATAGATATCCCGAACCACTGCAGAAGACAACACCACCAGGTAGGAACTCACCGTCGCCATCACGGCACCAAACGGCGCGGCCAGAATTAACCCCGCAACGAACGAACTTGCCGGCCATTTGCTTGTCGTCATCAAAGCCAGACGTGGGATGATCTCGTCCGTATGTTCGAGGTTTGGAATCAGCGCTCGACCGCAGATGCAGATGACGATCAACGGCATGTAGATACCCATGTTGTAAAGACTCAACAGATAGATCGATTTGCGAATCACATGCGTATCCTGACTGGCCATCAGTCGTACCAATCCGGCAGGCGTTCCAACGCCGCCCCAAACCCAGACAATAAAAAACGAAATCGCCAGAGAGAGCGGCAGGAAATCCGGCGCACCTTCGACAGTATTGTATCCTGGTCCGGTCACGTACGCCGGCCCTGTGTTCTTCAGCGATGTGAGCGTAGCGTTTTCCAGTCCGCCTGCCGCCGTCAGTGAAGCGTAAAGCAGAATCATGACGCCGACGAACATCAGCAGGCTTTGAAATAAATCCGTCCAGACCGCCCCCAGAAAACCGCCGATGAGCGTATATCCAACAACGGTGACCGTAAAGATCATCAAGCCGATGTGATAGCGACTGAGCGTAACAGTGATACCCGCGAGTCCTGCCGTGTAGCTCGTTTCAGCTGCAGGGGTGACGTCTTCTGCAATTGCGATATCAGTCGTATCCGGCCATGCGAGTTGCATCACGATCGCTCCCGCCTTGAACTGCGCGAACATCAGGAACGACATATAGAGCAACAAAAAGATGGTACACGTCAATCCTACAGCAGGACTGTTGAAGCGAGTTCGGAACAGATCCGGAACTGTGACGGCGCCCGTGCGACGACTGAGATGTGCCAGGCGTTTGCCGATGATTCCAAAACCGGTGATTGGTACTACCATGTAGCTTCCAATCCACAGGGCGACGATCCATCCGTGTTTATACACCAGCGAAGGAAATCCCATGAACGTTCCGCCGCTTTGCACGGTCGCCGTTAACGCCAGTGCCCAGGCTCCCAGCCCACGGTTTCCCAGGAAAAATCCCTTCATAAAGCCGCCGCTGGAGGTCGCTCGGTTGGCCAATACGCCAATCCAGATGGACCCGAGAATAAACAGCAGCAGCATGAAACTTGTGCCATAGCCCGCACGCGGCGCAGGGACGTCGGCGGCGAAGATCGTGAACCAGTCCGCAGAAAATCCGAAAAGGGATTGTAACGTCGTCTCCAGCATGGATCAGCCTCCCAGTCCAAGGTCATCGGTGTTCTCAACGTCTTCGCCAAGAGCGCCATCGCGGAAGAGCAGAGCACTAAAGAGACATGAAACGACGGTGCAGGTACACCACGGCACCACGATCCCCCAGAAGATCCAGTCGGGAAATCCGTAGACCAATTTCAGATCTTCCACCGGGCGGTTGTAGCCCATCGAATAGCAGACAGAGATTGTCCAGATCATTGCGATCAGCCAGATACTGATGACGACAATGGCTTCCCGG
This sequence comes from Candidatus Kuenenia sp., assembly GCA_043758225.1. Classification (GTDB taxonomy): domain Bacteria; phylum Planctomycetota; class Planctomycetia; order Planctomycetales; family Planctomycetaceae; genus SXXK01. The sequence goes on from JAYVNW010001003.1 coordinate 4,277, forward strand.
AGGGAGGAACTGACAACCGGGTCCTGTGTACGTGTCATAGGCTGCAACCAGACTGTAGGGGCAAAACGAAGGGGAACGGTGGGGACGCGAATCGTAGCCAAAACTGCCGAACTGCGGAGCCACACAGCAACTCTTTTCCTTAGATTCGGTGAACGTTAAGATCGTTTGCATGTCCACACGATGTAACCAGGACCGTAATCGAAGTACGCCTTGTCCAGTCATGTACGCTCGCTCAATTTCAGCCATGATCGTTGCCATTCCGGCATTGGCTATGTCAGTCGTCACGACCCACCGTATTGTTCGCAGCGTGCACCAGCGACTGAATCTGTTCACGAGAATTTCGTGCGTAAACTTCAGTTCTCCATCACTTCCCGTTCCTTACTGGCCGAGCGGTCGTTGACGACGCCTTCATATTTCTTGGTCAATTCCTGAACCTGATCCTTTGTGTGCTTGCAGTCGTCTTCTGACATCGATTTGTCTTTTTCCGAATTGTCGGCGCTCTTGTTCGCGTCACGGCGGACGTTGCGAATGGCAACGCGGGATTCTTCGGCAAGGTCTTTAATACGGCTGGCCATCTGCTTGCGGCGTTCTGTCGACAATGGAGGAACGTTCAGGCGGATCACACGGCCATCGTTATTGGGCACCATCCCAAGTTCACTGGCAGTGATGGCCTTCGCAATCGCTTCCAGAATACCCGTGTCAAACGGACGGATCAGAATCTGCTGCGGTTCCGGCACGCTGATGTTTGCGATCTGTTTCAATGGAGTGGGTGAACCGTAGTATTCGACTCGAACGGAATCAACCAGCCCTGGATTGGCCCGTCCGGTACGAATACCCTTCAAGGCGTTTGCCAGAACATTGACAGCTTTCTCCATACGCTCTTCAGCGTCCATCAGGATTTCGTCCTGGTCCATTTTTGGCTCTCCCGGCAGACCCACATGTTGTCAAAACTCACGAATTTCGCGACAGAATTGCCAAGCGAGGTCGTGATTGAATGTTTTTATTGTGCGGGAATCGTAGTTTCCCTGCGGCGAAGGTCAAGCCGCCTATGATTCGCCGCCGGCAGGGGCGAAGTTTCAGATTTCGGTAGATCCTTCTTGCCGAGGAGGCCTTTCACCGTAAGGCGAACTGCACGAGCGAACATTCGCTCAACGGCAAGTCGATATCCTTTGATCAACGTGGATACGGTCGCAGATTGCAACAACCGATCAACCACCATCAGACAGATGCACTTGAAAATCTCTCGGCAATTCGCGACGCAGTTGAATCCGAGGCGTTCGTCACCTACCCTGCGGATCTGATCGGGTCGCATTCTCGCATGCATTGCAGGTTTTTCCTTAAATCCCACGTCATTTTGGATAGGCCGAATTCGAATCCATCGAACCGGCAGGTGCTTCATGATTCTGAGTGGCAGTGAAATCAAAGCTCGATTGGGTAGCGACATTGGCATCGATCCGTTTAATGAGGATCAACTGAATCCCAACAGCTATAACCTGCGTCTTCATGACGAATTGCTGGTGTACGAAGAAATCGTGCTTGACATGAAGCGCGCCAATCGTTTTCGACAGATGACGATTCCGCCCGAAGGACTGGTCCTCGAACCCAATAAGATGTACCTCGGGCGCACGATTGAATACACCGAGACGCGAAATCTCGTGCCGATGCTGGAAGGCCGATCTTCCATTGGTCGCCTGGGAATGTTTGTGCATATCACGGCAGGATTCGGTGACGTAGGATTCTGCGGCTACTGGACACTCGAAATGCTGGCCGTACAGCCGGTGCGAATTTATGCCGGAGTTCAGGTCTGCCAGATCTTCTACCATACCGTTGAGGGCGCGATCACTCAGTACGAATCAGGAAAGTATCAACGCAATTCAGGCATTCAGCCAAGTCTGTTGTATCGAGAACTCAACGCCCGCGACGAACGCCAGCGAACTCTGAATTTCGGAAACGGTGAGACGCCGTAACACAAGTCTCCAGACTTGTGAATAATTCTGGTCCGATGCCCCAACGAGTCTGGAGACTCGTGCTGTGAAACACGTTTTGATCAACGATGAACCGCCCTTCCACTTGCGAACTTATTCAACAGTTGACATCTGGCTCAATCACTGCGCGGCAACTGACGCAGCAGAGCCTTGATCGCATTGCCGCGATCAATGGTGAACTCAATGCGTTTATCTCCGTCGATGCAGAAGGTGCGTTGCAGCAGGCGGATGACATAGATCGCCGGCGGAAGGCAGGGGAAAGGATTGGGAGACTCGCGGGTTTGCCGATAGGAATCAAGGACAACATCTGCCAGAAAGATCGACCGACAACCTGCGGCAGTCGCATGTTGCAGAACTTTCGGCCACCCTACGACGCGCATGTGATCGAACGATTGCGTGCCGAAGACGCAGTCATCGTGGGCAAACTGAATCCAGATGAATTCGCGATGGGTTCATCGACCGAAACATCTGTTTTCGGTGTGACATGCAATCCATGGGATAAGACTCGCTCTGCCGGCGGTTCCAGCGGCGGATCAGCCGTGGCCGTAGCGGCTGGCATGGTGCCGCTGGCGCTGGGTTCAGATACTGGCGGATCGATTCGGCAACCGGCCAGCTTTTGCGGCGTGGTTGGTATGAAGCCAACGTATGGCCGCGTCTCACGATATGGCCTGATCGCATACGCCAGCTCACTGGACCAGATTGGCCCACTCGCAAACGATGTCTATGGTGCATCGCTGTTGCTGGAATGTGTCGCAGGCCACGATCAGCGAGATTCAACGTCGCTGAATGTCGCTACACCAGCATGGAGCACGACGCTCGATCAGCCTCTCAGGGGCCTGCGGATTGGCATCGCCGAAGAGTATTTTGCCGAAGGGCTGGATAGCGAAGTTGAACAGCGTGTCCGTGAGGCGCTGGCTGTGATGGAAAGTGCAGGAGCGACCGTGCATTCCGTTTCACTGCCACATTCAAAGTACGCTGTGGCAACGTACTATTTGATTGCCTGCAGCGAAGCGTCCAGCAATCTGGCGCGGTTTGACGGAATTCACTACGGTCATCGCGCGAAAAAGTTTGACGACCTGATTGATTTGTATTGCCAGAGTCGCGGCGAAGGTTTTGGCGCAGAAGTCAAACGTCGCATCATGCTCGGAACGTATGCATTGTCGGCTGGCTACTATGACGCTTATTATCTGAAAGCGTTGAAAGTGCGACGTCGCATCGCGGATGATTTCGCTGCCGCCTTTAAAACGGTTGATATCATTGCTGGGCCAGTGGCACCGACACCAGCATTCAAACTGGGTGAAAAACTCGACGATCCGCTGGCGATGTACCTGGGCGACATTTACACCATCAGCACCAATCTGGCTGGTCTGCCAGGGATTTCCGTGCCTTGTGGCCTCACAGCGAATAAACTGCCCGTGGGGTTGCAACTGCAGGCTGCGGCACTTGACGAAGTTCGCTTGCTGCAGGTCGCGCATCAGTATCAACAACTAACGAAATGGCATCTGGCTTTGTGCAACACTGAGCCGTAGGCGTTAGCCTAGGGCTGTTTAGCCTCGTACTGTTTGGAGGATTCCTGTGAGTGCAGTACTGAAAACATTGTCGCGTCTGGGATCTCTATGGTTGCTCGCGGTTGGGCTTTTGCTTCTACCCGCCACTTGCGTTGCTCAGACTGACAAAGATGCGGCTGTCGTTTCCGACGCTGAAAAAGCAGAGCAGGCGCTTTCGGAAAAAGTTCGCAAATCACTGGTCGTCGTGCGAGCGACTGATCGCACGGGTGACGAATCCGGATTTGGAGCGGGCTTCGCTGTTGATCGGCCGGGACTCATTGCCACAGCACGACACGTTATCGGCGACGGTCGTGATTTCATTGTTGAGCTGCCGGATGGCAAAACGGCAAAGGTCCTCGAAGTCTATGCGTCCTCCGGCCAATTAGATTTGGCGATCATTCGAATCGATGACGAGACGCTGCCGCCGTTGCCGATTTCGGTCGAAGCAATTTCTGAAAGTCGTCGTGTGATAGCGTTGGGGCATCCACGCGGTCGAAGGTATGCGACAGCCAGTGGCTCGTTTTCCGGCATCTACGAGTTAGAAGGTATCAAGATGCTTGAATTGGCAATGCCGATCGAGCCTGGAAACAGCGGCGGGCCCGTTCTCACGGACGACGGCCAGATCGTGGGACTCGTCACCATGAAATCAACGGTCAAGATTGGCGTTGGTTATGCCATGCCCGCCAATCTGATTCGTGAGATGATTGACGCACCGAATCCGATCCCAATGTCACGCTGGAAAACGATCGGCACTCTGGATGCTCGGATGTGGAAGCCGGTGTTTGGTGGCGAATGGAAACGCAAAGCCGCAAAAATTGTGGTCAATGGCGTCGGCACGTCGTTTGGCGGTCGAACACTTTGCCTGCAGCAAGTTCCTCGTCCCGAGTTTCCGTTTGACTTAAAAGTTGATGTCAAACTGGGCGATGAGGAGGGTGCTGCAGGGCTTGTCTTTCATTCCGATGGTGGTGACCGACACTATGGCTTTTATCCCAGCGCCGGCAACATGCGATTGACACGGTTTGACGGTCCGGATGTTGGTTCGTGGACGATTCTGCACAATGAGCCGCATCCTGCATATCTCCCGGAGGATTGGAATTCATTGCTTGTGCGAATTCACACGGACCATTTTGAGTGTTTCCTGAATGGTCAGAAAGTTTTCGAATCACGCGATGATGTGATTCCTCATGGTGCCATTGGATTGGCGGCGTTTCGAGGGACTCCAGCAGAGTTTCGACGTTTTCAAACTGGTGCGAATTTGTTCCCAGCGCCGTTGAATGAAGAGCAGAAACTTACAGTCGATGGGATCATCGGTCGCCTGAGCCCAAATCATCCCGCCGGTGCAGATGCGGCGGCGAGTGTAATTCAGTTCGGAGATCAAGCGGCCAACGCTTTGTCAACGGAAGCCGATCGAGTTGAGAAGAAGGCAAAGCGGCTGCGAGAACTGGCAGTGGAAGTTCACGAATCTGTAATTCGTACGCAACTCAAGAACGTGCTGCGAGTTGCTGATGTTTCGAATGACTCAGCACCGGTCAATGATGCAGCTGACAGCGATGTTTCATTGCTGCACGCTGCGCTGCTGATCTCTCGCATGGACAACCCCGACGTTGATGTCGATGTGTATCTGGAACGCATCAAATTGTGGGTCGACGAGATCCTCAGCACGTTACCAAAAGATGCGGACGAAGCGGCACGGTTGGCAGCCATGGATCGATATCTGTTTGAGGAACTGGGCGTCCATGGAAGTCGTCACGAGTACTACATCCGCGCGAATAGCTACATTAATGAAGTCATTGAAGATCGAGAAGGTCTGCCGATTACGTTGTCGGTTCTGTATATCGAAGTCGGTAAGCGATTGAATCTGAATATTCAGGGTATTGGTATGCCCGGTCACTTCATTGTCCAGTTTACACCGTCGGCAACACCCACCGATTCACAAATGATTGATCCATTCGACCACGGTAAGCGACTTTCAGAAGAGGACATTGTCAATCGACTGACAGAAGCTCGTTTTCCAAACCTGCCACAGTTCCGAATGCCTCAAACTCCCGT
>JAYVNW010001004.1:0-5927 GCA_043758225.1 Candidatus Kuenenia sp.
TCGCCGCCGCCATCGAGCAATCAAAGCGATGCAGCCGTGGCTTTACCGTAGAATCGAATCATCAATCCTGCGGCGGACGGTGGGCGGATTACAACATCCCTTTTCTGTTCTCCACAAATGGTCGTCCGTTCCTGAGGCAAATCGCAGAAAAAAGCGGAATCTGGTTCCTCGACGCCCGCCGAACTGTCAATCATCCTCGCCCGTTGGAAGCGTGGTATACGCCTGAGGGCCTCACTCAACTCCTCAGCCAGAACCTGGACGACGCCGATAACAAACTGGCAAACGAACCGACGGATTATCTTCCCCTCCGCGACTATCAATCCGCTGCCATTCGCAAGATTGAATCAGCAATTGCTGCGGGCAGGCGCGAAATGCTGGTTGCCATGGCCACGGGGACCGGAAAGACGATCACCAGCATTGCACTGGTGTATCGACTGATCAAGTCCGGTCGATTCCGTCGTGTGTTGTTTTTGGTGGACCGTAGCGCCCTCGGTGAACAGAGCGGCAACGCTTTCAAAGAAGTCCGACTTGAGAATCACCAAACCTTTACCGACATCTACGACGTGAAGGAACTTGGCGACTTGCGACCGGATTCCGACACTCGGCTCCACATCGCTACCATTCAAGGAATGGTCAAACGCATTCTTTATCCAGGTGAGAACGAACCACCGATAGCCGTGGACTCGTACGACTGCATTGTCATCGACGAATGCCATCGAGGGTACAATCTTGATCAGGAAATGACTGATGCGGAACTCAGTTTCCGGAGCGAAGCCGACTACATTTCCAAATACCGTCGCGTCATCGACCATTTCGATGCCGTTCGTATCGAGCTCACCGCCACTCCGGCGCTGCACACCACGCAAATCTTCGGTCCGCCGGTTTTCCAGTACATGTACCGTCAGGCAGTCATCGACGGCTGGCTGGTCGATCACGAACCGCCTTACCGGCTGATCACCGCTCTTTCCGAAGACGGCATGAAATGGCAGCAGGGCGAAGAAATCAAAATCCTCGACTCGAAAACCAATCAACTGCAACTGTTCAACACCCCTGACAAAGTTGAAGTGGAAATCGACGAGTTCAACCGCAAGGTGCTGACCGAGAACTTCAACAAGACCGTGTGTGCGGCTCTCGCCGAGCATATCGACCCGTCGCTGCCCGGCAAGACGCTCATTTTCTGCGTCAACGACCTGCACGCCGACATGGTCGTACGACTACTCAAAGAAGCATTCGATGAACTCTACGGCAGCGTTCAAGATGACGCCGTGATGAAGATCACCGGCAAGGCCGACAAGCCGTTACAACTGATCCGCCGGTTCAAAAACGAACAGCTCCCGAAGATTGTCGTGACGGTCGATCTTTTGACGACTGGCATCGACGTCCCGCCGATTACCAATATCGTTTTCCTGCGTCGTGTGAAGAGCCGCATTTTGTTTGAACAGATGCTTGGCCGCGCAACGCGTCTGTGCGAAGACCTGTACGGTCCCGGCAACGACAAAGAACGCTTTCACATTTTCGATGCCGTTGATCTGTACGCCGCGCTGAAGAAGGTCAGCGACATGCAGCCGGTTGTCACGCGAGTCAACGTCTCCTTCGAGCAGTTGGTCGAAGAACTTTGCACCATCGACGACAAAGACTTCCGGGCACAGGTGAAAGACCAGTTGGTCGCCAAGCTCCAGCGGAAGAAGCTCACCGATAGTCAGCTGGAGAAACTTCAGACAGCGACCGGACTCGACCGCAGAGGGTTGATCAACCATATCCGCAAAACTGAGCCTGCAAAGCTCGCCGAATGGTTCCGACAGAACAATACTACGACTTCTATCCTGATGGAGGTGCGCGAAGGCTCGACAAAGTACATCATCTCCGAACATCCAGACGAACTCCGCCGCATCGAACGCGGATACGGAGACGCTGCTCGACCTGAAGATTATCTTGATGCGTTCCGCAATTACATCACCGAACATCTGAATGATCTGCCAGCGTTGATTGTCGTCACGCAGCGTCCGCGAGACTTGACTCGATCACAGCTCCGCGAACTGCGATCGGCGCTCGATCTGGCAGGCTTTACTGAAACGAACTTACGCACTGCATGGCGTGAAACCACCAATCAGGACGTGGCGGCCTCGATCATCGGCTACATTCGTCACGTCGCCTGCAATCAGCCGTTGATTGCCCACAAGGAACGGGTGAAGGCCGCGATGCAGCAAATCATGACAAGCCGTTCGTGGACGGACCCTCAACGCAAATGGCTGGACAGGATTGGTAAGCAGTTGGAACAGGAGGTCATCGTTGACCGCGATGCACTCGACGCCGGCCAATTCAAAGAGATGGGTGGCTTTACTCGCTTGAACAAGGTGTTCAAGGGCGAACTCGAAACGATCCTCTGCGACATCGCCGACGCGATGTGGCAGGCAGCAGCCTAAGGAATCAAAAATGGGTTTGTATGAACCAAACGAGACAAGAGTTTTCCTGCCTAAGCACGGATTTTTAGTAGATGCCGATAATCTTGAGTTCATTGTCGACGAGGTAAAGACGGGGAGAATCATTCATCTTCCGCCAGATCATACCGCAAAGATTGCGCCCGGCTTATCGACTAACCCGAACGCTATGTACTTCGCTGCTAGCGGCGTTCCAGTTTCCTACGACTACGGCGGGGCTTTTCAACAGGGCCAGACACTGCTTGGGGTCGAGATGGTCCGGCACGAAGAAAATCCAAACCTCAAAAAAAACGAGCCCCGTTTCAATTTGAATCGGTACGTCTTTGGAGTATCGACTGCAAATGACAAAGCCTATGGAATTGACGTGACTACCAAGAAGTCAAATCCAATCACCGCACAAGTTGGCAACCACTGGGATGAAATTGATGAATACATCAAGTCGCACTTCCCGAAGAAGCAGGACGGAGGTACGGCATGACAACAACCCAAGACATCGTTGCCAAACTCTGGTCGCTGTGTCACGTCCTGCGTGACGATGGCATCACGTATCACGAGTACGTGACCGAACTCACGTTTCTGCTTTTCTTAAAGATGATGAAGGAGACAGAGCAGGAGAAACTGCTGCCCGCCGGTTATCGCTGGGACGATCTGACGGCGAAGGATGGCGTGGATCAGTTGGCGTTCTATCGAGCCTTGCTGGTGCATCTGGGCAATGACGGTTCAGGACGCGTCCAGGCGATTTTCGCCAATGCCAACACATCATTGCGACAACCGAAGAATCTGGCCAAGCTGGTCACCGACATCGACAAGCTCGATTGGTACTCCGCTCGCGAAGAAGGACTGGGCGATCTGTACGAAGGGTTGCTGGAAAAGAATGCCAGCGAAAAGAAATCCGGGGCCGGGCAGTATTTCACGCCGCGTCCGCTGATCGAGTGCATGGTCAACTGCATCAAACCGGAACCGGGCGAGATCATTCAGGACCCGGCAGCAGGTAACGGCGGCTTTCTTATTCAGGCAGATCGTCACATCAAGGAAAAGACCGACGATCTGTTCACACTGAAGCAGAAGGAGCAGAACTTCCAGCGGAAGCAGGCATTTGTCGGCGTGGAGCTGGTTCCCGATACGCACCGGCTGCTGCTTATGAACTGTCTGCTGCACGGCATCGACAGCGACATGGTCCTCGGCGATACGCTCTCCCCGGACGGCATGCGACTTCCGAAAGCCGATGTTGTGCTGACCAATCCACCGTTCGGCACCAAGCGAGGCGGTGGCAAACCAACGCGAGACGATTTTACCTTCGTTACCGGCAACAAGCAGTTGGCGTTTCTTCAACACATCTATCGCACTCTCAAGCCGGGCGGACGAGCGGCGGTCGTGCTGCCCGACAACGTGTTGTTCGAAGAAGGAATCGGCACAAAGATTCGCGGCGACCTGATGGACAAGTGCAATCTGCACACAATCCTGCGACTGCCGACCGGCATCTTCTACGCTCAGGGGGTGAAGACCAACGTCCTGTTCTTCACGCGGGGCGAAACCGATCACGGCAACACGAAACAGGTCTGGGTGTACGACCTGCGAGCCAACATGCCTTCGTTCGGTGTTCGTACTCCGCTCACTCACAGTTACTTCGTCGAGTTCGAGAAAGCATTCGGCAAGAAGCCGGACGGCACCAGCAAGCGAACCGATCAGGGTGAAGACGGCCGCTTCCGCAGCTTCAACCGAGACGCGTTGACGAAACGCGGCGAGAACCTCGACATCAACTGGCTCAAGGACGAGAACGCCGGCAACCAGGACGAATTACCCGAGCCGGATGTCATCGCTGCGATGATTCGCGAACGACTCGCCACCGCGATGGAAGAAATGGATGTACTGACGGCTATACTTGACGGCACGAACGTCTGAAAACCGACCACTGAAACCTGTCCAAAGGACACCCCATGACCGAAATCCTGTTTACCGTTGAAGACGCTCCGGAGGGCGGCTTAATTGCCCGTGCGGTCGGGCATTCAATTTTTACCGAAGCCAATACCCTGAACGAACTGCGACAGAATGTTCGCGAAGCGGTGGAGTGTCATTTCGATGAGGGGAAGATTCCGAAGCTGATCCGCCTTCACATTGTGCGTGATGAGGTACTGCCCGTATGAGATTGCCTCGCGATGTATCAGGACGCCAACTCGCACAGCTGTTGGAATCGCTAGACTATGTGATCACTCGCCAGAAGGGGTCGCACATGCGTTTGACGACGACACAGCACGGTGTGCATCATGTCACCATTCCCGCACACGACTCATTGCGCATCGGCACGCTGCGGTCGATCTTGACCGACGTGGCATCCCATTTCGGGATGACGCGGGACGAATTGGCCCAGCAGATCTTTGGAGCCAGTCTATGAGGACTTCCCCCAACAGCCACGCCCCGAACGAGATTGCCGCGATGATTCCTGAACGGCTGCCAAGGGCGCTGGAAGAGAAGGACGGGCGGTCCGCGTTGCTGGAAAGCGAGGAGGTCGAGGTATGAGCGACGGCAACGGAGAGCTGCCGGACGGGTGGCAGTGGGCGTCTGTCGGGGATGTCACGGTTATGAAAGTCGAGCAAGTCACACTGGACGGTCCGCTCACTTACATAGACATCAGCGCAGTGAACAACACGACGAAGCGAATTGAAGGACCGAACTCACTCGGGAAGGGCGAGAAGATCCCGAGTCGAGCAAGACAACTTGTTGCCGCGAATGATGTGCTCGTCTCAATGACGCGTCCCAACCTGAATGCGGTTGCAAAAGTTCCAGCGGAGTTAGATGGCGCGATTGGCTCGACTGGATTTGACGTGTTGCGGGCGATCGAAGTCGAATCTGAATGGCTCTTCAATGCCGTAAAGAGTCGCCACTTCGTGGAGTCAATGTCGGCGATTGTCCAAGGTGCGCTCTATCCAGCAGTCCGTCCCGGAGACGTCCGCGATTACGAGATACCTCTTCCACCTCTTTTCGAGCAGCGGCGAATTGTTGGGAAGATTGAGGCGTTGCAGGAGCGGAGTCGGAATGCGCGGGAATCGCTGGCGGAGGTGGGGCCGCTGCTTGAGCAGTTCCGCCAGAGCCTGCTCGCCGCCGCCTTCCGAGGCGACCTCACCGCCGACTGGCGCGCCGCCAACTCCAACATCGAACCCGCCACCGAACTCCTCAACCGCATCCGCCACGAACGGCGCCAGAAATGGGAACAAGCCCAACTCGCCAAATACGAAGCCAAAGGCAAACAGCCCCCGAAAGGCTGGCAAGACAAGTACAAGGAACCCGAGCCGGTTGATGACTCTGAGTTGCCCGATCTACCGAGGAACTGGTGCTGGTGCCCGCTGGAAGAACTGGCCAGTCACCAAAGTGGATATGCGTTCAAGAGCAAGGATTTCTCCGCTGATGGTCTACAGGTCATAAAGCTTGGTAATCTCTATCAAGGCCGTTTCGATCTCAGCCGCGACCCAGCGTTCCTACCAGTTGATCACG
>JAYVNW010001005.1:0-6063 GCA_043758225.1 Candidatus Kuenenia sp.
ACATTGGCCAATTTATCGATGCGAGGGTCCTGCATGGTGTTTCCAGGCTTTGAGGGAGATGCAAATTGCCGTTCAGTGATCTTGTGGATGTGTACCGCATTCTCCCGTCAATTTCACCCCAGGTGAGTCGATATTCCCGCACAACCAGGACAGCACAACCCGGACCCTGGCAACTCAGACGCACTTGCGTCAAACTACCGCGTACTCTTCAATTAATTTTTGCTCTTCTGCATTAAAATAGAACTATATCATATGCTTACTCACGCGGGTTGCCGGGAACGGCAGGCGAGGCTTTGGCAGCGGTTGCCGGATGAAATTCTATGGGTACTTGTCGGTGATTCCAGACACGTTCAGTACTTCAGCAACTTTCGAATCAATCCGATCAGCTTTTCGGCCGATCAGAAATCACTCCTACTGTTGACCCGCGATGGTCAGGTAATTCTGCTGGCGGATAACTTTGCAAAACGGTCAGCGACTGTGCCCTGCTTCGTTGATCAGGAGGTGATTATTCCCTGGTACACGCACAAGAAGTCTGTCACGAATCGGGACGACGCGCTTTGCCTGGGTCTGACGGAAATTGAACATGTCTGGAGCGGCTCGACGGGTCTGATCGAGCCTGAAGGCGTTTCTGAAATGGTAGCCGCGATGGTCGCTGAAGACGCGGCATGGCAGTTTGCAGAAGACGATAACGAACAACCAACGACTCTCGGCACGTTGATCCGATCGTTGCGAAGATCAAAGCACGCGGATGAAGTTGAAGTTCTGAAGACCTGCATGCGGGCTGGCGAAGCCGGTCATCGTCGAGCGTTTGAGGTGATCAAACCGGGCGTTTCGGAACTTGAAGTGTACCTGGAAGTTCAGCGAGCGGCTCAGGAAGCTGCTGGTTGCCCATGCATCGTCTATGGCGACTTCCGCGCGACAAATGCCAAGTTGCACAAGGCGGGTGGATTGCCGACGCAGTACAGGCTGCAGGACGGCGATCTGTTTATTCTGGATTACAGCGTAATTATTCACGGCTATCGCAGCGATTTCACGAACACGATTTCTGTGGGAGCGCCGACTGTCAAGATCGTTGCTCAGTTTGAAGCCTGCCGCGATGCCATGGCAGCAGCGGCAGCGATGTTGAAAGCCGGCGCGGCCTGCCGAGATCTCTGGCAAGCAGCATCGGCAGTTTTGGAGTCACGCGGCTTTGGACCTTTAGCTCATCATGCGGGACACGGACTTGCGCTGGAGCATCCTGAACCGCCGATACTTGTTTCTGACAGCGACGATACCCTGGTTGTAGGCGATGTGATAACTCTCGAACCCGGCTGTTACATCGAAGGACAGGGCGGGATGCGATTCGAGCACAATTATCTGATCACCGAAAACGGCAGCGAACAGTTGAGCCAGCATCATATTGGACTGACGCTGTAGGTTGCTCAGGCTATGTCGTGTATTCCGAATTCAGCCGCACGTATTCCTGAGTCAGGTCAGACGTCCAGAAGCGTACGGCTTCATTTCCGGAACACGGGCCACCGGAGACGGAGAGTTCCAAATGGACGTCGCGGTTGGATTTGAGCTGCTTTGAAAGTGCGGTCGCATCAAATGGCACCGGTGTGCCAGCGCGGTAGACTTCGATGCCGTTGATGTGCAGCGAGACATAGGCTGTGTCGAAATCTACGTTCGCGTAACCTGCTGCGGAGACGATGCGGCCCCAGTTTGGGTCGCCGCCAGCGACTGCTGTTTTTACCAGCGCGCTGTCGGCGATTTCTTTGGCCATGCGATAGGCTGCGTCGCGAGTTTCCAGACCCTTCACATCGATCGTGATAAAATGATCGGCACCTTCTGCATCGCGGATAATATCAGTCGCCAATTTTTGGCAGACATGCTGAATCGCTGCGCGGACTTTCGCAAAATCACTTTCCGAGAGTGTCCCGCCAGACGCTCCGTTGGCCAGCAACAGGACTGTGTCACTGGTGCTCATGTGACCGTCAACACTGATACAGTTAAAAGTGTGATCGACACCGAATCGCAATAAAGAATCACACTGGTCTGTGGTCAGTTGGGCATCCGTCATTACAACAGACAGCATCGTCGCCATGTTCGGAGCGATCATCGCCGCGCCTTTGCAGACACCGGAAACTCGCACGTTGCCACCAGCGACCGCGACATCAATGGACGTTAGTTTTGGAAACGTATCCGTTGTCATCATTGCTGTTGCTGCATCCAGCAGATGCTTGTCTGACTTGCCAAGCGATTGTACACCGTGCGGAATTCCTTTCAGGATGACAGGCATTGGCAAAGGTACGCCGATCACGCCTGTCGAGCAGACACTGACGGATTCCGCACTGCAGCCGATATGTTCGGCAACTGCTGCCGTCATGATCTTAGCGTCGCGAATACCGGGTTCGCCGGTTGCGGCATTCGAATTTCCTGAATTAATGATCACGGCTCGAGCGGTTTTTGATGGCACACGCTGTTTCGAAACAATCACAGGAGCGCCGCAAACTTTGTTCGTCGTAAATACTCCAGTGGCAGTGGCATCACGATCTGAAACAAACAAAGCCAGATCGGACTTTCCGCTGACCTTAATGCCACAGGTTGTGCCTGAAGCCTGGAAGCCAACGGGAAGCTGGGCTGTCGATGGAGCACGAGTACTCATTTACGATGTTTTCCTGAAATTTACAACGTGTAATTCATGATCACTGGTTCGCCGGTTATGGGGCTGGGCTTCCAGTTCATGACGAATCGAATGACATTCGAGGTCGTTTTGCTGTCATCCGGCATTCGCAGCACGAGCAGTGCGCATGATTGAGTTTCGCCATTTGTCGATTGAAAATCAACGCACGGCAAATTGACGGACGATTGATCGAGTTGTTGGTACGTTACAAGGATCGTGCGAGGCTGGCCGTCAATTCTACCAGTGAGTTCTGCGCATCGCAGATCGGGGAACTCGCGGACAAAGACCAGTTCCGTAAAGCCTCTTTCTGAAAGTTCATTTTCAACTGAGGAACAGCAGATTTTCCACGTTGTGTCCCGCATCACTTCCGTCGCTGCAGCGGAATTCGCGATATCGCTGATAACATCAATCGCTGGAATCACAATGTTGCTATCCAGTTCCTGGGCCTTCGTCAGGTCTTCAGCTGCCAATGTTCTTTTGCCATTTCGATGATTCACGACGCCACGATTCATCCATGCTTTGGCGAAGTCTGGGTCCCGCTCAATCGCTTTGGAATAGTCACTTTCCGCTTCCGTCAGTGAGTTCATGGCAAGATGCACGTTGCCTCGCTGAAACCAACAGGATGCATCATCAGGATTAAGTCTGATTGCCTTATTATAATCATCGAGTGCTCCTGGAAAGTCCTGTTGGTCGAAGCGGCAGAGACCTCGGTTTCGATATCCCAGAAAATCTTCACGATCCAGATCGACAAGTTCGGTGAATGCTGCAACCGCTTCATCTATCCGCTTGAGTTTCGCGAGTTGTACGGCTTTATTGTTTAATGCATCCGTTCGAAATTCATCCAGTTTCAGGCAGGCGTCATAGTCTGCGAGTGCCTTCTCCGGAAGTTCGAGATTTTCGTAGGCCACTCCGCGCTGAAAGAAAGCTTCCGAGTTCTGAGGTGTTGCATCAATCACGCGGTCAAGAAGCGGAATTGCGTTGGCTGTCTGGTCTTGTGCCATCAAAATTCTTGCACGTTCGAGCATGACTTCCGGGGAGTCCGGGCTTCGCGCACAGCCAGTCATCACAAACAACAGACAAATCGCTGATGTCAGATAAATTCGAGAGACGGATAGCGGGTGAAGATTCATAGTAGGCCGTCTTGTAAAGGCGTTTGACGTGAAGGACCTATTCGGACACGGAGTTTCCGCCGTGGGCGATCAGGGTTTCCAGAGCGCTGCGGATCTCGCGAAGCGATGCCGGCAGCATGCAGCATGCCACGTCTGGCATGGAATTCAGGTGCGGTATGAGCGACGCCTGGCCTGGAGTCAACAGGATCAGCAATGGCATATTTCCATAGTCGATCAGATCACAGACCAGAGTCAACGGATCGGTTCCAAAATATCCGCTGCCGTGTACGACGACCGCAGAATACGGCTGGCGATTCAGCAGATGCATCGCTCGTTCACCATTATCGACGGCGCGACAGTCAAGTCCGTGGCCTCGAAGATGTTCTCGCAGGGCAGTGCGATGCTGGCCATCAATCGCAATCACCAGAATACTGCCAATTGGTGTTGGCATCGAAACTGCGTGAACTCGCTGCGGAACTTGCGGAGACTCTATAGTCAATGTGGCAACGGCCTGGCGTGGCGTGATTTCTGATCGCAAATCATCAAAGTGCAACGCCTTGAGTGGCATTGTTAACGACTGGTCATCGACAACTCTTCCGACAGAAGCAGCGGCCGTGAGTGGGGCAAAATGATTTTTTAGCCGAGATAGTCTAGACCGCCAGATCTCCGGATCAGAAAACGACAGATAGGCGAAAGTCATGATCAGTCCGAATGTCCACATTCCCAGAAAGGCACCAATGCCAAAATGCATCGCCGTCCCCATCGCCAGAACCAAAGGCCGTAGCCTGCGATTCCAGACCAGCACAATAAACGATGTCTCCCACGCAATCGTAATGTGCGCAATCAGAAAAGGCAGCCATGGCATCCATGCCATCCAGGTGAGGTCAAGAGTCTGATATTCCTGATTCGCGATGACATTCCACATCGCTTCGCCCGTCCACCAGGTTGGACCTTTCAGCTTCGAAAACCCCGCCCAGAAATAGATCGCGCACAAGTGCAGCTGTATCAAACGGCTGGCCATGCGAGCTGATGCAAGTCGAACAGGTGCAGAGTCCATGGCCAGACCTTTTCTGCGGCGCCACCATTTGCGGATGAAATTGTCTGCTGACACAGCATCGCCGCTTGGAGCCAATGCGAGATAAAGGCACATCATTCCAAGAATCTGGTCAAATCCGAAATTCGCAACGGGCACGCGTTGCGAATAGGAAATGGTCAACAGGAATGACAAAATTGATGTGACTCGCGTGGCGGCACCGATGCAAAACATGGCCGCAATAACCAGACAGACAATATGCGCGGGCCATAAATACTGATCGTCCAGCCAGAACCAGAATGAAAACACAAAGCGTGATTCATACACTCGCTTTACGGCTTCAAGCGGTTGAACTCCATGATGCCCGAAGAATGTTTCCAGCTGCATCGACCAAATGACCAGATTATAAAACAGCAACCAACCTGTCAGCAAACGCATACACCCCAACATCAAGGGGTCGAGTGGATCAAACCAGAAACGATGCCATGCTGCAGCGACCTGGTCTGCCATGTTTCTGATGGAATCGAGAATGCTCAGCAATGGATTTGAACGGATTTGTTCGGTCAATGAAGCATCCTCTCAGTAGTTGTGAGCCACCGACGAATCCAATTCATCCGGGTTTTCGGAGAAGTCAAATTCACCGAGAGGCTCATGCTGAAAGGTGTCAGGATCGTCCAGTTTTCCGCCTGCCTGAAGACGAAGAATTGATGACGGTTCATGACTGACTCGTGTGAGCGAAATCTGTTCGCCGCCAAATTGATTTGTGAAGTGCCGAGCATACGCTTTCAGCAATTCCTTTTGAGTCTCGTCATCAAAGGCCCAGATGTTTTCCGCCAACATGAAGTAGCGATGGTAGAGCAATCGCGGTCGAATGGCGACATCCGGAAATCGCCCGACGACAGGTGCTTCGCCCTTGCGTGGAATTTCCCATCCAATCAGAGTGCTCGAACCTGGATCAGGTGCGAAAAAGTGATACCCATGATTCAGGAACAGTGCCTCGTTGTAAGGCAGGGCGATCTCATATCCGTCCTCAAGCAACGGGGACGAAGGCGGCATCGCGGCCGGCGAGACAAAGACTGCGAAGACGTGAAACATGAGCCATAAACTTAGCAACATGTAGCCGATCTTGCGAAAGAGTTTTAGCGTTCCACTAACCATCGGCGCGGTTCACGACCTGAAACCAGACTGCTCGGCAATCGCGTCATCCTGTCGCGAGCGGCAAACGAATAGTGGACGACATCCGTGGCGCATCATTTGTA
>JAYVNW010001006.1:0-6657 GCA_043758225.1 Candidatus Kuenenia sp.
ACCTTGGCTACTGACGCAGTCCGCATAATTCATCGACCAACGGCCGCGTAAGGTACATTGACGATTATCTTTTCTTCAACCTTCAGTGAATCACTGCCCCTGTAATGGCCTCTGAAAATGGGTTGATTTCATTGAACAGTTGCGGCGAACCCGGCAGCCTGCGTCGACTTTTGCGCAACTGCCATCTTCATTTGCGAAAAATGCGATCAAAATACGATTCCACAGTTGAGCAGAGCTGCCAAAAGTTGCTTGTATTAATAAGCACGTCCTTTTAATAAGCACGTCCTTATCGTTCGGGACGCGATGGGGAACTAGCCGCCGCGAACAAGCCACCCATGAGTTTTGATCTGAAAACGAACAAAGCCGCTCCCAGCAGACAAAGGCTGGCCCAAACGTAGTCCAGGGTCAGCTTTTCTCTTGATAAGTCCATCAGCTCAATTGGCTGATCCTTGCGGCATATACCGCTGCAGAAACTTTGCCGACCAGGCCGCGTAGCGGTTTTCTTCGATCGCACTTCGAATCCCGCGCATCAGATCCTGATAGAAGTGCAGGTTATGGATCGTTGCCAGCGTGCCGTAAAGTTGTTCATCTGCAAACAACAGATGCCGCAGATACGCTCGGCTGAATCCGCCGGCGCAGCTGACGCATTCACACGACGTGTCGATCGGATATCGGTCCTTGCGAAACTTCTTGTCCTGAAGTCGCATCTTGCCGTCCCATGTGAAGACGGTGCCTTCGCGTGCGTAGCGAGTAGGAATAATACAGTCGAAGATGTCCATGCCGCATTCAACGGCAGCGACGATGTCTTCCGGCAAACCGACGCCCATCAGATAGCGAACCTGATCCGATGGCATCAAAGGAGCCGTGTGTCGCACAATGCGGACCATCGCGTCGTGACCTTCCCCTACAGACACGCCGCCAATCGCGTATCCGGGCAAGTTCAGTGATGTCACTTGTTTCACGGCCTTGGATCGCAATTCAAGTTCCATTCCTCCCTGAATAATGGCGAACAGATGCTGATGTTCCTGAATCGGCGCGGCCGCACAGCGTTTGAGCCAGCGGAACGTGCGATCGAGTGATTCCGACATGTACTTCGGCGCGGCGCGGTGGTCGACACATTCGTCGAACGCCATGACGATGTCAGCTCCCAGTCGGCGCTGAATATCCATCGCGCTTTCGGGCGAAAGAGTCATCGGTGTCGTGTCCCCGTCTTTCTTGCCGGATCGGAATTGAAAGCTGACGCCAGCTTCCGTGATTTCGCGATCGGGCAAACTGAAGACCTGGAATCCTCCGGAATCCGTAAGGATGGTTTGATTCCATCGCATCATCGAATGCAGGCCGCCGAGTCGTTCGACCACCTGAGTGCGATCCAGAATTCCCAGATGATACGTGTTTGCCAGGACAACCTGAGCGCCAGTGGCTGCGACCTGGTCTGGCAGCACACATTTGACCGTCGCCTGAGTCCCCACAGGCATGAACGATGGGGTCTCAACAACACCATGCGCGGTTACAAAACGGCCTCGCCTTGCGCGAGCACTTTGAGCGAGGAGTTGGTAATGAAGGCCATTGCCTGGCGTCCAGGTTGGCATGGAGTTTGTCATTGAGAGTTCTGTTCAGCCGATCGCTATGAGCACAACAATCGTCGTTGAATAGTAAAAATAAGCAGGACGGGTCTCCAGACCCGTCCAGAGTCTTTTCCTGCGCGGAAGATGAAAGAATCTATCGACGAACGGGTACTATTTTTGCGATTTCCTGTCTTCCAACTTCTTCTCATCAGCCTTCTTGTCTTCGCTCTCCTGATCCTCAACCTTCTTCTCTTCTTTCACCTCAGGCTTCGGCTCTTCCATCTTTTTCTTTGCCTCGATATTGAATGGAGGACCAGTGCGGTGTCCCACAGGAGCTTTGAATTCTCGCACCCAGATGTTGCGGAACTTGACCGCATCGCCGTGGAATTGCAATGAGATTGGACCAGTTTCTGCATGCGGAAAATGTTTCGGCGCTGATACGAAACCGGTCGGCCCCATCAACTCGAAGTGATTCAGCATCAATACACCGTTTTGCATCAGCGTCACATGCCCCGGCTTTTCAATCTCGCCATTACCTTTGAACTTCGGCACGTTGAAAATAATGTCGTAGGAATTCCATTCACCAGGTTTTCGCATCGCGTTGGCGAGCGGTGGAGTTTGTTTGTAAATCGACCCCGCCTGGCCGTCGAAGTATGTTGTGTTCTCGAAGGAATCCAGAACCTGCACTTCATACAAGCCCATCAGAAAGATGCCGCTGTTTCCGCGTCCCTGCCCTTCGCCTCTTATTTCTGTCGGAGCCGACCATTCAGCGTGCAACTGCATATCGCCGAAATGCTGCTTCGACACGATCTGGGACTTTTGCGGAATCGCAACGCCCTCTTCAACCTTCCAGTTCTCGCCGTCGATCCACTGATCAAGATTTGTACCGTCGAAAAGCACCACCGCGTCCGATGGAGGCGCGTCGTTGGTCGTGCCTGGAGTGACAAATGGCGGCTCCAACCATTCGACGCCGCTTTTCCATTCCTGAGCAGAAATTGCGTGTGCTGCGGCTGAAAAAACGGCCGCACTTAAAATAGTCAGAGCGAATTTTTGAATGAACATCGTTAAAGAACCCCAAAAAATGTCAGGTACGGAAATAAGCATGGTCGCACTAGCGCTGAACTTCCTATCATACCGCCTCATTCGGGACGGAAAAACCAATCACGCCTCAAAACCGGCAACGATGATACATCCTTCGAAATGGGCGGCGTTTGCCGCAATACTCTGCTGGTTCTTCAGTACACTCATCGCTCAGCCAAAGGAAATTCCGATCGCCGGGAGTCTTGAGGAAATCGCGAAGCAGGGAGTCTCGCCTGAACCATCGCCGCTTTCGGAATCCGAAATCACTGCCGCGCAGCAGATCTGACATTCGATTACGGTTTCTGAATGGCTCGGCCCGATGGCACCAATGGCGATCACGGTTCTTTATCATCTAAACGGAGTTCGTTCCCTTGTACGAAGTGTTTGGCGTTCGTGTAATCTTTCTCGGTGCGATTCTGCTCCTGATTGGAATGCTGTGGCTAATTCGCAATGCATGGCGCACCCGAAAGTGGCTCGGCGTTTTGACGTTTTTGACAACGCCAATCGGCCCTTTGATATTTGGACTGTTCCGCTTCACTCAGAACAAGAAAGCTCTGATGCTGGTGCTGATGGGATTGGTCGTCGGAGCCGTTCCGTTTGCGGCTGACCGAGGCTATGAATTCGCCTTTGGACTTGGCGAACGCGAACGTGTGATCAACGGCGAACGATATCTGACGCTCACCGGCTGGGACCGCAAGGACTATCAATCAGTTCTGTCTCACTACAATGATGTTGCCGTGCTGGAAATGGGTAACGCTGACGTCACCGACGAGACGCTGAAACAACTTATTCAGCTACCGAAACTCAAAGAATTGACTTTGACGAATACGATGACTACTGACATTGGATTCGAATCTTTGAAGCAACTGCCTTTATTGGAAAGTCTGCGATTGCAGAGAACAAAAATCACCAAAGTTGGCGTGGCTGCATTTCTGGCGGATCCGCCACCAAAACTTATTGAAATCGATGTCTCTGGAAATTCCATCCCAGCCTCCGCTCTGCGAAAATGGAAGAATGCGGATGCGGAACATCGCAGATATGTGAACTAATCGTCGTTCGAATTATGCGTCGCCGTTATTGGTCCTGATGCATTTGCCGTTCATGCCGAACAAAGGAACAATCAATGTCTACTGCTCTCAAAAGAATATCTGCCGCTGATTATCTGGCTCGTGAACGCACTTCCGAGTTCAAGAGCGAATTCTTCGATGGTGAAATCTTTGCCATGGGCGGCGGCTCGCCCACTCACAGCCTAATCGCCGCAAACTTCGTCGGCGAAGCTCGCCAATCACTCAAAGGCAAACCGTGTGCTGTCTATAGCAGTGACCTGCGAGTCAAAGTTTCATCAACAGGATTATACACTTACCCGGATGCAACAATTGTCTGCGGCGAATTGACTTTTGACGATGAACGGCGCGACACGGTGACCAATCCGACCGTGATTGTCGAAGTGCTTTCAGATTCTACTGAGAAATACGATCGCGGGCGCAAGTCCAGCCACTACCGCCAGATTCTTTCTGTGCGCGAGATCATTTTAATCTCCCAGGATGAGGCACACGTCGAGCGGTTTGTCCGGCAGCCAGAAGGAGGATGGCTACTCCTGGAAGAACGAGAACTTAAAGGACTGTTCAATCTTTCATCTCTGAACATCACGATTGCGATGTCGGAGCTTTATCGCAATGTGACGTTTGAGGCACCTGCGTCAGATCCATCGACGGCGGATGGAAGTGCAAAACCGGAAAGCTGAAATATCATTCGGCGAGTCCAAACTCATTCCAATACAATGGATGTCAGCTCACAACACTTTCCCCAGGACGATGTTCATGCAACTTGTTGAAGGCGCCGCCGGCGATCCTTGTAACGCTCAGTTTCTCTGCCGAGCCTGTCAGCTGGCATACCTTCCCGCAGCAGAAGGTGCCAACGGCTTTCGCGACGAGCTCGGACTGTCGGCCAGGTTGCTCAACATTGACAATACGCAGGTCTACATCGCTGAAAGTCCCGATCACATTGTTGTCGCATTTCGCGGTACAGAAAATCCCACAAGCATCGACGGGCTCAAAGACTGGTTGCTCACAGACGCCATGAATCTGCTCGTCGTCCCCGAAGGTCGCCTTGGCCACGACTTATCAGCGGCCGGTGTTGGAGCAAAGTTCCACAAAGGATTCGTCGATGCGATTGCAGAAATCTGGGAACCACTGCGGGACGATGTTGAAGCTCGTATGAAAAAGGCGGATCGCCCGCTGTGGATTACGGGTCACAGCCTTGGAGGCGCTCTGGCGTTGCTCGCCGCCTGGTTACTCAAGCGACGCTTCATCGCTGTCCATCAGATCTATACATACGGCGCGCCGATGATTGGTAACCAGAAAGCAAGCGACGCCTTCAATAAAGAATTCAAAGGGCAGATCTTCCGCTATGTCAGCGGCCGCGATCCAGTCCCGAAGTTACCAGGTCTGAGTCTCGTGGCCAATGAGTTTACCCATGTCGATTCAGCAACCGTCCTTGGCACAGATCCGATGACGAATCTGTCGCAGTTTGTAGGAGCCATCGGATCACAAGCCGTCAAAGGACTGCTGGCCGGCAGTTTAATCGATGAGGTCTGGAAATACGTCAACGAACAAGTCTCAGCTCACTTTCTGGATTCGTACGACGGGCTGTTAAAGAAGTAGAAAAGTCTCATCTTGATGCGACGGGAGTTCTTTTTTGAAGAGCTTACCGAAAATGGTGTGATTCACATGTCATTGGCCATGGATGCGCTGTCCGAGTTCGGGAAGAACACGAGTCAGGCAATTATCGCACTGCGTTCAAGTCAGCGCATGGACCTTCGCACGAAAGTCCCGGTGCAGCCGGAGAACTCGAGCCTGCGATCTACTTTCGTCACGGTCAGTAGAGTGGCTTTCAATTTAGCGGCCGTGATCGTCGTCAGACGAATTCGGCGTGGTGATACTCTGCTGCAGGTCGAGCATGTCTTTTCGTCGCTGCTGAATCAGGAGCGCCTGCTCTGTCAACAACTGACGCATACCTCGCCCCTGCGTATCGTTCCGGATGTTTTCGTAGCACGAATAGACCACTTCGTCGATTTTCAGTAGCTCATCGACAAGCGTCTTGAGAAGTTGCTGTGGTGATTCATTCAGGACTCTGCAGATCCGTCGGTCGCGTTCTGACTCCACCGGAGATTGGAATCTCGATACGGTACCGTTGCACCACAAAATATTTTGCAGCGTTTTTACCTGAGCCTGACGTTCGAGTGCTGCTTGCCCAGCCAATTGAACCAGTTTTGGATGTGTCGCAAGATTGGCCGCCACTTGATATGCGTCCCGGCTTTCGCTGTTCAGCAGCACCAATCGTTGCAGATGCAGAATCGTGGTTGGGTCCAGCCCACTCGTTGGGAATGAGTCCTGAGAATTCACCGCCATGACCATGATGACCGTCGCTTTCTTTACAGTTTCTGCTCCAGGCATGCAGATCACTTGGTACTAAGTAAACCATTCACGATGCATAAACCGTGCCGCTGCCAGGTCGCCGATTGTCTCCAGCAATTGATGATCGCTATTGTTGTGATCAATGGAACTCCCTGATCGCTGAGCTACCACAGTGACTGCTGAAACTTCAATTATAAAGCCCAAAAACCACCGACCAGTCAGAAGTCAGTCGCAGGATGCAGGTGAGCTCGACGGCACGGAATGTGCTTCATGTTGATTCGCGCGCTGGGATTCAGTTGTGGACAAATTCTTCAGGATTTAAACGGTGGCCAGTTGATCAAACGGGTGTCTGCAGAATCTGCAAACAGAGACAGTGCTGTGGTAAACAACAACGAGTTCCTGGCAAACGTCACTCATGAACTTCGCACGCCGATGAATGCGATCATCGGAATGACTGAATTGGCACTGGATGAAGAATTGTCAGACGTTGTGCGAGACTATTTGCTGACAGCCAAAGACTCGGCCGACACGATGTTGTCGCTGATCAATGACATTCTTGACTATTCACGCTTGGGCGTGGGCCGCGAAGTACTCGA
>JAYVNW010001007.1:0-4640 GCA_043758225.1 Candidatus Kuenenia sp.
ATCAGAATGCTGTGACGCGAGCAAGTACTTTCGAGCGTCATCGGGTCCACTGCACGGACGGGGGCGATCATGAAACCACGGTAAAAAATAGTCACGACGCAGATGTGGCCTATGTTATAACCTCGTTCACATGTTGGCAGCGAAAAATGGATTCAATCGTCTGCCGCCTCGGTCGATGTGATCGATACAGTTTAGCGTTGGCCACTTGGACGCTCCGGTGTACGCCACCGACCATCGAACGGCCACAAATTAAACAGTATTCGACGTCTCGAACTGGCGAGGGATGCATCGACAAGATTGCCTGAGATCTACAGGTATGGCTGGCGAAGATCGATGCGCAATACGCCGAGTTTGCCGCGAACCGCGATGAGATCAGGTAGAATTGACTCCGCTATTCGGAATTGCTGCTGGCAATTCTGGTTCATCGACCGCAAGCGGCCCGCACAGCAATTCGCCGCGCGGCCTCAATGCTTTTCATCAAAGCTGTGCTTTCCGTTCGCCAAGTCTGCTACGCATCAACGATTCGCTTCATCACGGCCCAAGGTCTTTTGGCTCAGGCAACCGCCAAAGTGGACGGCATGCTACTCGTGAGCGGACTCGACTTACCGCAGGACTACTCCAACGGAGATACCCCCTGCGTCATCAGTATTTCGGCGGGCAAGCGACACCTGCAGGAGGAACTCCAAAAGTGTTTTCCGGTCCTCTGGAATTCTGACACGAACGCAGACCTGAAAGTTGACATCGCTATCCTATCGCCTATGATGAGACTGAGTCTCAGTATCGACTGTGTTGTAAAAACCTGAAAATGTTCGAAAAATGACGTAGGTCCGTACCCAGCCGGCCTTCTTTCGGCGAGCCAGCCAGTGGACCCGATGGATTACCGTTCCGAATGTCATCAATCGAAAGGCTTGCTACTCATGAACACCCATCGCAATTTCCGCCTTGGCTTTACTCTGATTGAACTACTGGTTGTGATCGCAATCATCGCGATCCTCATTGCTCTCTTGTTGCCTGCGGTGCAACAGGCGAGAGAGGCGGCGAGACGCGTCCAATGCAAGAACAATCTCAAGCAAATTGGACTGGCGCTGCACAATTACCACGACGTTTACAATGCACTTCCACCGTCAATGTGCTTGTCGCTGGACGGCAGCGAATTTGGAGAATGGGGGCCTCAGGCAAGATTGCTTCCATTCATTGAACAGGCGAATCTGCAGAATCTGATTGATTTCAGCAGAACGTACAAGGTGCAGCCTGCCGTCGTGAAAATGCGAATCCCGGTCTACATTTGTCCGAGTGAGATCAATGACCGCCCAAGTGGGGCTGACAATCTGCAGCAGTACCCTGTGAATTATGCCGGCAATCTCGGTACATGGATGGTGTACAATCCTGGCAATGGTGTTGGGGGAGACGGGGCATTTTTTCCAAACAGCAAGCTCAAGTTCAATGACTTTACCGACGGAACAAGCAGCACGCTGGCATTCAGCGAGGTCAAAGCTTTTCAGGCAATATTGAAGACAGGTGGTAGTCCTCCGACGAGTATTCCAGGCAATCCTGGCCAGATCGGTGTATTTGGAGGCGGCAATTTCGAAGTCGACAACGGACACACGGAGTGGGTCGAAGGTCGAGTCCATCAGGATGGATTTACGGCGACATTCACGCCAAACCAGAATGTACCTTACGTCAGTGGGGGCAAAACCTACAGCATCGACTACACGTCGGAAGAGGAGGGAGATTCTGTCACCGGAATCACCTACGCTGCGGTGACGTCCCGGAGTTTCCATACTGGCGTTGTCAATGCGCTGTTGATGGACGGTTCCGTTCGGACCGTGAGTGAAAACCTTGGCTTGCAGGTTTGGCGGAATTTGGGTGCCCGAAATGACGGGCAGGTGGTCGGAGAGTGGTAGTCGAAGTTCCGACGAAGGTTCACTTCGGACCGATCCGCCCCAACTGACGATCGGTTTGTTGCAGGCAGCCACGACTTCATTAAAACGTCACCGATCGTTGCATACGATTTGTTGGCTTGATGGCAACTGTATGCCGCATCCTCGAAAACGGTTTTTGTCTCTCGGACATTTAAGAACCATCAACGGATCGCAAGCGCCGCGTGAAGTTCTACCTGGAGCAGGATTGCCGCCGTAGTCACATCGTTGAGAGTTCGGAGAAGCGACTGCGAACAACGCAAGCTGACATAATCGCTACTCGGCGGGAAATTTCACGATTGTCATATCACCGTATCCCGCAGGCCATTGGCTTTCTATCTCGACCTCGCCGACAAACTCCTCCTCGCCCAGTTCAGCCCTGAAATCCTTCTGGAGTTTGTTCGTCTGATCGATGTACAGTTTTGCCAGGTATTTACCGGGTGGGAGCTTCCCTGCGGCAATCTGCTTTGCCCAGTCTGTGTCTCGTTGTGCCGTCAGACTCAGCGAGTGCTGCCATAGATTGCCGTCACCAAACACAGGCCGGTCTGAGGTCGCCACTCGATAGTCAGACCAGCCGGAAGCAGTCTGCTGATACAGGTCAACCTGCAACAGCATCTTATCGAACTTTGCTGGGACACCCTCAATCTTGAACCAGATGTCCGTGACAATTGACACTTCGTCACTCGGCGCAGGCAGTTGTTCGGACTTGGCATACCTGGCATGGACGATGGCGGTGTAGTCATCAATGAAGCGGCGGAACTGCTTATAGGTTCGGTCGCCAATCACCATCTTCTGTCCACCGCCATGCTTGACCTGCATCGTGGGCTTCATGAGCAGCAGACTTTTCTCTGGTTCGTCAGTATTGATCAGGTCAGCTTCCAGCATGTACTTCAGAGTGGCCTGCGGATCACGGAGCGTAATCCATGAGACTTGCTCACCATGTTCCTTCACCTGCTTCTGATTCTGGTCGGGGGAGTGGCAGGCGGCGCAACGCCCCACCTCGCTCCAGACGTTGTCAATGAATGAGGCCAGCACTCGATCCTTCCGAGCGTGACGAATGACTTCTTCGGGGATTTGAGGGCCAATCGCCTGAACATCTTTGTCAGCGATCAAAGTTGAATCGCTCACCGCTGCTCGAACCCATGCCCGAAAAGCCTCGAACTCCTGCTGCCGGATTTCATCGGTCACAAGACTCGGTTGCTCCGGGCGGCGACTGATGAACGTCAGAATCCTGGACTCGTCGGGTCTCTCCAAGTCGATCAGGCCAGCGGAAACCAATGAAGCGAAGGTCTGCTGCTGAGTGGGGCGAATGTACTCTTTGAGATCAACGCCGCTCAAATGGCATTCGGCGCAACTGGACGGTTTGGCCGACTGAAAAATCGGCAGAATGCGTTTTTCGAAGATCGCGAGCGAAGAGTCGCTGTCTGTGATTTGAGACGATTTGTCATCGCTCTGAGCCAACGATAACGGCTCACCAGAAGACTGTCGCTCGCCGCTGGGTGATTGTGCAAGCGGAGGCGTATTTGCTGGAGGAGCATCATCTCGACTGCACGAGACGACACCGCACAGGATGGTTGCAATCACAATAAAACGCAGATTTGACGCCATCGACATCTCGCAACAATCTGACAACAACCAGTAAACCGAGAGGACATTCAGGGAACGCTGATCCTCCAGACAGAATCGTGGGGTGGATAGATTTGAATTGAATGCGGCCCATTTTGCAATCTGATCTCACACTTCATCTAACGAATCCACGGGCTTCATTGAGACAAACAGCAGCAGGATGGCTGCAAGGGCCGAGAGTCCGGCTCCCCAGCCAAAGGCAACCAGTGGCCCATGTTGTTCGTAGAGCCAACCGAAGATCAGACTCGACGGCAGGGCGGCGATGCCGACGGCGAAATTGAACCAGCCAAATGCGTGTCCCTTCCGTTCTGCACCAACCAACTTGGCTACCAGCGTCTTTTCTGCAGGTTCGGTCAAGGCGTAGAACACGCCATACACCAGGAACGCCACCCAGACTTGCCAAGCTGTATCAATCAGAGCGAAGGCGATGTAGATGACGGCATAGATCAACCAGCCCATCAGGATCAGTGGTCGTGGACCAAACTTGTCAACGGCTCTTCCAGCCAGCAAACTCCCGCCACTTTTCACGAGATGGAAGGCGCACCACAAGATCGGCAACAAAGCGGTCGGCACGCCAAGTTCGCCCGCCCGCACCAGCAGGAACGCATCGCTGGAGTTACCCAGAGTAAATATCACGAGGGTCAGTAAATAGATTCGAAAGTTGCGGTCGAATGGCTTCAACGTCAAATGCAGTCGTTCCTTCGGTGGCTTTTCGACGAACTTCTCTCGCAAACCGAAAATGAGCAAGACCACGACGGCGAGACCGGGAATGAGCGTCACGAGAAATAGTGTGCGCAATTCTCCCGGTCATGCGAGCAGAAACAGCGTCGCGAGAATCGGGCCCACTGCTGCCCCCAGATGATCCATCGCCCGATGAAATCCAAAGGCTCGGCCTTGGACGGCTTCGTCCGTGGAATCAGCAAACAATGCGTCTCTCGGAGCAGTTCGAAGCCCCTTGCCAATCCGATCCGCTGTTCGAACTGCGAATAAATGCCACGGGGCAGTGACCAACCCAATCAACGGTCGAGCTACCGCCGCCATCGCATACCCAAAGACAACAAAGCCCTTCCGTTGTCTGGCCCGATCTGACCATGC
>JAYVNW010001008.1:0-3535 GCA_043758225.1 Candidatus Kuenenia sp.
CAGCGACATACAGGGAGCGACATCGCAACATTTGGCTCCGATCTTTGATCGATCGGGCTTATCTTCTGAAGTGTGGTGCCACTTGGTGAAGAACTTCGGAAAGCTGTTCAGCATCGTGGCTGGTCAGCCGCATCAGATCGATGGCCATCGCCCGAAATCGAACTCGCACCGCTATCGAGCCCGCCGCGCGGCTCGCGAACTGTTGAGTTCCGTTCACGTCTGATTGCGAACGGCTTCTGGTGCAGTGAGTCTCGCGGGAGAACTCACATCGATCACCGCCAGAGCGGCATAAAACTCTGCAGGTTGCTATGATGCAGTACGTACGTTCAGCAGCCTGAAGGCTGGCCGCCAGCGTTGAATTACCGACTTCAGGCTGCCGCCGTCCATTCTTGAAACTTCCAAACCAGAAACTTTGATCCATGATTCGAATCGCGACACGAAAGAGTGCGTTGGCACTTTGGCAGGCGAACTACCTGGCCGATCGACTGCGCAACCTGTTGTCAAAGCCGACAGTCGAACTCGTGCCAATTATCACGACCGGGGATACGAATCAGACCGATGCATTGCGTCAATTCGGTGGCACAGGCGTGTTTACGGGCGAAGTCCAAAAAGCCGTGCTGGATGAACGGGCAGACCTTGCCGTCCACAGCCTGAAAGATCTTCCGACACAGTCCTCCGAGGGCTTAGTTCTTGCCGCGGTACCGGAACGCGAACAGCGCTGCGACGCATTGCTGCTGCCACAATCCGCAGAAGCCATCAAGAGCCTTGACGACTTGCCGAAAGGTGCGAAGATCGGCACGGGGAGCCCTCGACGGCAGGCTCAGCTGTTGCGCCTGCGACCAGATTTTAAATTGTCCGAAATGCGTGGCAACGTCGATACGCGAATTCGGAAACTCGACGAAGGACAGTACGACGCAATTATTCTGGCTGAAGCGGGTTTGCGTCGTCTGGAACTGGCCGATCGCATTTCCTTTCTGTTAACACCACCGACAGTGTATCCAGCGGTGAGTCAGGGTGCGTTGGGAATCGAATGTCGTGATTCAGACGACGCCACCCGTGAACTGCTGCAGCAGATCATCTGCCCAATGACTCACGCTGAAGTTCTCGCCGAACGATCGTTGCTTCGAACGCTCCGCGCGGGTTGTCACGCTCCACTTGGCGCGTGGACTCAGGTGGACGGTGATCAGATGACGCTGACGGGAGTGCTACTCAGCCTCGACGGGAAGACACGCATCGAACAGACAGCGTCTGGACCTGTAACCAATGCAGAGCAGGTTGGCATTCAAGTTGCCGAACTACTGTTGTCAAATGGAGCGGAGTCGCTGCTGGCTGCTGACAACTCCCATTGAATCTCTGGTTGACGGTTCTGCTTCAAGAATTGATTGATGCGAGAAAATGGTCGACTGCCGAAAAAGCCCCGATAAGCGGAAAGCGGCGACGGATGAGGACTCTCAATCACGACGTGACGACCATCAATTGTCCCAGCAATTTCTTTTGCCGGCTTGCCCCACAGCACAAACGCAACATTCGGACGTTGCTTGATGACGTCGAGTACTCTCGAAGTAAATTCCTCCCATCCTTTGCCGCGATGCGAACTCGCTTCGTGCGCCCGCACGGTGAGAACAGAATTCAATAACATCACACCTTGCCTGGCCCATTGTTCCAGACAACCATGACTTGCTGGTGTGATCCCCAGATCCGCCTCCAACTCTTTGTAAATATTCCGGAGCGAAGGCGGCAGCTTAACACCCGGTCGAACCGAAAAGCTCAGCCCGTGCGCTTGTCCAGCGTCGTGATACGGGTCCTGCCCCAGAATTACAACACGCACATCCTTCAGCGGAGTCAGCTGAAACGCCTGAAAGACGTTTTCTGTCGCCGGGAAGACGAGATGCTGTTGACGTTCAAACTCAACAAACTCTTGCAGCTTCCGGAAGTAATCTTTCGAAAACTCACCCGCAACGTTCGCAATCCAATCCGTTGGGAAATTCATCGTTGTCGAATTGTCTTTGGTCAAGGCAACCCCCTGGAAGTAACGGGTGATAGGAATGGAGTCGGATTCGCAAACCGAAGAGTAGTTCGCTGTCGCGGAAATTGAATGTTCACGTCAGGAGAGATGCCTAACCGTTTCCTGAGCATCATCATTAGTTGAACCGTGCTTTCAGGCAATGAGGAAATGAAATGGATTCTTTATTTCTACCGCGTTGTGCATTTTGCTCTCGTTGCAAATAACTCAGAATAAGCAAGTTCGTCGTTAGTCCCGGAGTCTGCCGCAGCAATTCGCGACGATGTCCACAGCTGTCTTTTTGTGATCGATGCCTGAGCAGAATATCCGATAAACCATAACCGCCCCGACGCCCCAATCTTTTTAGAATCCTGCAAGTTGTTACTCTCACAATTCCCTGGCTCTTGACAAGACTAACGCTATGAAATTGATTGTCGGACTACTGTTGCTCGTCATGCTCGTGAAGCCTGCGTCCTCAGCAGAGGACGCATTTCCGATAAAAGCCAAACGCATTCTGTTTCTGGGTGATTCAATCACCGCCGCTGGTGGTTTCGTCAACATGATTGAATTGCAGTTGCAGCTTCATGGCGTCGAGCCCATGCCGGAACTGGTGAATGCGGGGCTTCCCAGCGAGACCTGTACCGGGCTGTCGGAACCGGACCACCCGTTTCCTCGGCCAGACATTCATGAGCGACTGGATCGAGCTCTCGCAGCCGTTAAACCAGACGTCGTAGTCGCCTGTTATGGTATGAACGATGGAATTTATTATCCGTTCAGCGAAGAGCGTTTTCAGAAATATCAGGAAGGTATCAATCGGCTGATCGAGAAAGTGCATGCTTCCGGAGCAAAGCTCGTTCTGATGACGCCGCCGCCGTTCGATGCGATGCCGCTGAAGGCCGCAGGGAAGTTGCTGCCAGATGGAAATGAAAAATACGCATGGTTTGCTGTCTACGAAAACTATGATCAAGTCATAAAGAGGTACGGCAAATGGTTGCTGGGGCAGAAAGACCGCACGGAAATGGTCATTGATCTCTATTCACCGAGCTTGGCCTTCTGGAAGCAGCAGCGTGAAAAAGATCCAAACTTCACGGTGGCTCCGGATGGTGTGCATTGCAACAGCGATGGACATCGGACGATCGCCGAAGTTATCCTGAAGGCCTGGGGTGTAGAATCGTGGGTGCCCGTAAGTGCTGAAATGCTGGAGTTGGTGAATAAAAAAGGAACGGTCCTGCACGATTCTTGGTTAAGCCGAATCGGTCACAAACGCCCGGGTATGGCAGAAGGGTTGCCGTTGGAAAAGGCTGTCGAAAAAGCGGTCGAAATTGATAAACAGCTTCAACCATTGATCGATAAGGCTCGCTAAAGAGTTCCAATGGCGCATCTTTCGCACACATACTCCGTGACTGATACTTTGAGCGACATGGAATGAACGGCAGACAAAAAGGAAGGACCAGCGGTCACGAGAAACGTGGGTTAAGCTTTCGGGGAGTTTTGACACTTTTCGAAACCTCAGAGCCATAATCGGGAGCACTG
>JAYVNW010001009.1:0-1499 GCA_043758225.1 Candidatus Kuenenia sp.
AGAGTCACCTCACCGCCCTGTTCACGCAGCCATGCGTCGTCCACATGCACCGCCAGCGTTTGATTACCGCTCTTCAGATAGAAGATGACGTAGGAATAAACGGACAGGAAGACGAGAACACCCACGAGCGAACCCAGCAGTGCCCACTGACGCAGGAACCCAGGTTCCGGCATCGGCTGCAGGCGGCCTTTGTCATAGTGATAACTCCTTCGTGATGCAGGTGTTTTACTGTACGACTGCAGCGCTGCCAGAAGGCGTTTTCCGTAAGCATTGCCCGGCTTGAGTTTCAAAAATCGCTTCACCAGCGGCTCGAGACCTTCGATCTGCTGTCGATGTTCAAGGTCTCTGATGTCTGCGAGCAACTGCTCCGCATCGGTTTCTCTTTTGCGAGTTTTCTGCAGCAGTTCTTCCATGCCTTCCGTGCGTCGCAGTGCAGGCACATCCTCCAGTAACTGCATGACACCTTGATAGTCGGACTTCTGAAACATTTGTTCGGCGGTCTTCAGCAGAGCTGCCAGACCTTCTGAATTGAGTGACTTTGACTCTGCCCGCACTACCGGAAGTTTTGCCTGCGCCCACTCAGCCACAGCTTTGGCTCCGGGTGATTTTTCGGCAGCCAGCTTTTCCAGATCCTGAATCGCTGCCGCGTATTGTCCCTTCTTCAGCATCGCCTCGACGTGAGCCTTCTGAATCTCAAACGGTGACTGCTGGCGAGCGGTATCCACCATCTGGGCTGGTGTCCTCGCCGGTGCCTTCGTGATTTTCTTTTGCAGTTTACCGATCGCGGTGAGCACCTCCGCAATGCTTGAATACCGTTGCTCGGGCACCTTCTTCAGCATCTTGAGACAGAGATCATCGACATCTTCCGGAAGGTCTTTGCGAATGTGACTGGGCACTGGAGGAGTATCCCGCAAAACCTTGGCCAGCATCTCCGGCACGCTGCCATCAAAGGGCAGTCGATACGTCAGCATCTCAAACAAAATCACGCCCAGCGAATAGATGTCACTCTGAGGCCCCACCTTGGCCTGTTCGCCCTTCACCTGCTCCGGAGCCATATACGCCGGCGTTCCGATCAGCAGACCTTCCTGAGTGAGACGGGATTCGTCAGACGGATCCGCTCGGCGAGCCAGGCCGAAGTCCGTCACATGCGGTTTGAGCTCCGCATCAACCAGAATATTTCCCGGCTTCAGGTCCCTGTGAATCACGCCTTTGCTGTGTGCATGGCCAACGGCTTCGGCGATGACGGTCAGCATTTTCAGGATGCTGTCGAGCGACTGGAGTTTGCGAGACCCAATAAACCGTGACAGCGGAACACCATCGATGAAGTCCATCGTAATGTAGGCTGTCCCATTGTGTTCGCCGGCGTCATAAACACTGCAGATATTGGGATGCTTCAGACTGGCGGCGGCCTTTGCCTCGCGCGTAAAGCGAGCCATGAATTCCGCGTTGCTGGTGCCTTCCGTTTTCGGGACTTTCAACGCCACATGCCGGTCGAGTGT
>JAYVNW010001010.1:0-3162 GCA_043758225.1 Candidatus Kuenenia sp.
TGCTGGCGTCTGATCAACCTGAGTCTGTGCGATCCGCCGCGCTGGGAGTGTTGGCACAATTCAATGACGCGATAATCACCGAGCAATTGATCTCCCTGCAGCAATCGATCAATTCAAAGCCCCTGGCTTCGCAGATACTTGACGTCCTGTTGGCACGAGCCACATCGGCGAAAGTCTGGATCCAACGTGTTGACCGCGGAGCAATTCCGGCAGCCGCGGCCTCAATCGAACAGATACGCCGAGTCGCATTGGTTGGGGATCCGCAACTGGATGCACTAGTCGCCAGGCACTGGGGCAAGTTGCAGGGAGGCACCCGCGAAGAAAAACTGGCTGAGGTGCGGCGGCTGAACAATGACCTGCGAGCAGCTCCGGGTCACCAGGCGGTTGGACAGCAACTGTTTAAGAAACACTGTGCAGCGTGCCATCAGTTGTTCGGCGAAGGCGCTAAGGTTGGACCGGATCTGACAACGGCCAATCGGCAGGACCGTGACTTCCTGCTGGTGAGCCTGGTTGATCCAAACAGCGTGATTCGCAAGGAATTCGTCAGCGTTGTGATTCAAACAATTAGCGGTCGGGTGCTCACCGGTTTGCCGATTGAACGCACGGACGCCTCCATCACGATTGTCGATGCCAAAGGCGACAAGCAGTCAATGCCGATGTCCGACATTGATGAACTCTACGATTCCCCGATTTCGCTCATGCCCGAAAACCTTTACCTGCAATTCAAACCTCAGGAGCTGCGCGACCTGTTTGCGTACATGCAATCAGAAAAATAATGTCGTGCTTTGTCAACCTTTAAAGTTGGGGTTGTGTTGTGTTTGTACGACGGACTTCCAGTCCGTCGATGTCAACTTCTTTCGACGGACTGGAAGTCCGTCGTACCCCAGGAATAAGCGTTGACAATGCAGTAGTGTTCTCTCATCGCTTCGTTTTAGGATTGACCATTCACGATTTCACCCATCTCAGGAGACGTTCATGCGATCCTCCGTTCTATTGCTGCTGTTTCTGACGACGCTGTCAGCGTTGGCAGACGAACCAGCACCGCGAAACTACAGCAATCAGCTCAAACGCATTGAGAATCCTAAGCCGCTGCTGGCCGACTATCTGGAATACTTTGAACCGATTCAGGAAGAGGCTCATTTTGAAGCACCTGCCATCGTGAATGACGACGGTGCAGATCTCCATGTTCGAGCCTGGCGCTTTTCGTACAACGCGCGAGGCATCATTGAGATGCCCAACCATCTTCGGGCCAGCGAGACGGCGGTGATCATGGTTCATCCGTGGGCGATCGATGATGGATGGGGCTGGAAGAGTCCTGAGCCCAGTGGCGTCGCGGACTTCTGCACGCCGACCAAAAATGCCCTTGCGGCGGGCCACACGAAGAAGGTGATCGATCCGTTTTTGAAGCAGCTTCGCGGTCGTGCCGCTTTCATCATGTACAGTCTGCCGGGATCTGCCGATCCGGTGCGTACCAAGGTATATCGTTCGTTCAACAGGATTCCGTCTGCCGAAGAACGAGTCGCCGGTGAAAAAGAATTGCGACAAGTCCTGGCGGCGTACGACTATTCTGGTCAAACTTTACCCAGGACGTTGTCGCTGGGAAAGAATACTCCGGTGATCGATTACTTTAAGCAGTTTCCAGGCCTTAATGCTGGTGCTCGATACAACGGCGATGGATTCTGGAAGCTTCCCATTCCTGTCAGTACATCTGTCACCATGGATCCTCAGGACGTTGTGATTTTCGATGCAGAAGGATACGCTGCACTGCGTGACTTTTTGAAGAACAACGGAGTGCGGCACGTGCTGCTGACGGGCTACGCCACCGACATGTGCTACTGCCGCACGACGGCTGGGTACGAAAATCTGTCGAAGGATTTTGATGTGTTTCTGGTTGCGGATGCATCTCTGGCAACATTCCCGTCCAACACATCGCCACGCTTCGCCGTGAACGCCGCCATCTCATTCGCCGCGCTGAACCAGCTGATTACTCAGGTTTCATGGGTGCAGATTGATCGGGAGAAACAGTAATGCCAGATCGCTTCCCAGTTTTGACGCGACGGCGCTGGAATCAGTCTGCAGCCGGCGCGTGTCTTGCCGGACTCAGCTTCGCCGGGCGCGCATTTGGACTGCAGGCGGCTTCGACCAGCGGCAATCGGAAGGCACGGATCGCGATCACCCTGGATCTTGAGATGAGTCGAAATTTCCCGAAGCGGGAAGACCTGCATTGGGACTACGAAAAAGGAAACCTGAACGACGCGACAAAGCAGTACGCGGTCGACGCCGGGCAGCAGGTTAAAGAGCACGGCGGACGTATTCACTATTTTTGCGTGGGACGAGTGCTAGAACAACAGGATGTGACATGGCTAAAGCAGCTTGCGGATGACGGGCATCCCATCGGAAATCACACCTACGATCATGTCAACCTGCTGGCTCAGAAACCAGCCGATCTGCAGTTCCGATTTCAACGGTCACCATGGCTGATTGAAGGACGTACCACGGCAGAAATCATCCAGGAAAATATCCGCATCACGACGCTGGCCTTGAAGCAGCGAATCGGTATTGACAACCGTGGCTTTCGCACGCCAGGTGGATTCGGTGCAGGTCTGAACGAGCGTCAGGATCTGCAAGAAATGCTGCTCGATCTGGGTTTCAAGTGGGTCAGCAGTGTGTACCCCGCGCATGCCAATACCGGGCCACAGGAACACCCCAGTGAAGACGTCTACAACAGCATCGTGGCGGCTCAAGCCAAATCGCAGCCTTTCGTATATCCAACGGGACTGATCGAAATTCCCATGAGCCCCATCAGCGACATTGGCGCGTTCCGCAAGGGGCAGTGGAAGTTGGATTGGTTTCTGGAAGCCGTTCGTCGTGCGGTCGTCTGGACAATCGAAAACAGAGCAGTGTTCGACTTTCTGGCTCATCCATCCTGCCTTGGCGTCATCGATCCGGAATTTAAAACAATCGACCTGATCTGCGAGCTCGTTAAAGCCGCAGGCGAATTTGCCGAGATTGTGGATCTGGATAAAATCGCATCGGCAACGAGGCCTGTATGAAAGTTGCAGCGATAACCTCTTCGACAAAAAAACACTCCACAAAAACTTTAATAGGGGCAACATCATGGTGACGAGGCGATCATTTCTTGGATCCGTTGGCGCGGGACTA
>JAYVNW010001011.1:0-6805 GCA_043758225.1 Candidatus Kuenenia sp.
CAGCAATTGGCCTCCGGCGTCCGCCATCTTTTCGCGGCGAACAACGATCCGCGTCGCTTCCGCTTCCTTCTCGCGTTTCAGACTGGCGTCGAGATGTCCTTCCGGAAGCGCGCCGAGCAGAATTTCGAGCTTCGCCTTGAGTTCCTCCATGCCGCTTTGAAGATTCACTTCACTGATATCGGATTCGTAATCCAGAGCCGCCATCGCGAGCTCCTTCTTCTGGCCAATCGTCGTCAGAAGTTGTTCCTCGAGCGTGTCTTCGGTCACTAGAATATAGACATTCACCGGTCGCTTCTGACCCATGCGATGAGCGCGGGCGATGCGTTGTTCGAGGACGGCAGGATTCCACGGCAAATCGACGTTGACGATGGTGTCGGCGGCCTGCAGGTTGAGTCCCGTGCTTCCGGCATTCGTAGACAGGAAGACCTTGCACTTCGGATTGTTCTGGAACTCATTGACGATCTGTTGCCGTTTGTTCTGGGCAACTTTGCCGTCCAGCCGCACGAAAGGGACCTTGCGTTTCTTCAGCAGCGGTTCAATCAGATCCAGCATCTTCGTCCATTCAGAAAACACCACGGCTTTGTGATCGCCATCGACGAAGAGCTGCTCAAACAATTCATCCAGACTCTGCAACTTCGTCGAATAACCCAGCCCCTGTTTATCGACCAGGTACGTGCTGTCAGCGCACATGCGGCACATCATCATGGCCTGCCGCAGCTTGAGCAAATCCATTTCCGTGATGAACGGCTTGCGGGTAATAGATGCGATGATTCTTGCATTCGCAAGATGCAAAGCTCGCTGTTCTTCGGTCGGCGGGATGTGAATGATCTGAGTGTTGCGCGGCGGCAGATCTTTCATTACCATGTCGCGCGTGCGGCGAAGAAGAATCGGCTTCAACTGCGTGCGGAGTTCATTCAGATTCTTGTAACCCAGCACGTAGCCTTTGTCGTCAGTGATGCGATACTGATTGAAAAATCGAAACCCCGGGCCAAGATGCCGACCATCAACGAATTGCACGACGGAGTACAGTTCATCCAGACGATTCTCCAGCGGCGTTCCGGACAACACGAGCGCGAACTGAGACTTCAGACTCTTGACGACGCGAGTTGTTTGAGCTTCCCAGTTCTTGATCCGCTGACCTTCGTCCAGAATGATCAGATCCCACCGAGCCGATTCGATCGGCATGATGTCGCGGAGGACTTGCTCATAGTTGCAGATCGTGAAGAACGCCCCGTTGTTGTATTGAACGGCGCGATCCGCAGCGCTTCCCATAACAAGTTGCGACGTACGATCCGAGAACTTGTTGATCTCATTCCGCCACTGCGACTTCAGCGACGTTGGACAGATCACAAGAACTCTTGAAATCCCTGCTTCGCGCGCCAGCAGTTCCGAAACGCCAACGCCTTGAATCGTTTTGCCAAGGCCCATGTCGTCGGCAAGGATGGCTCGACCAGCGCCGACGGCAAAGGCAATGCCGTCCATTTGGTACGGCAGCAGTTCGGTTTTCAGCAATGTCTTTCGCAATTCGTGCCGCTTCGGATCCTGGCGAATCTCATCGACCAGGCTTTTGATTCGCTGTCGATAGAGTTGCTGCTGAATAAATTCTTCGGCGTCAGGGTAAACGACAACAGGTTCGCCAAGCCCTTCCAGCCTGTCAATGCGACGCACAAGGTCGTTGACGTCGGAAATATCGATATCCCGAATTGGCCCGATGATTTTTGCTGCCGAATCACTCGGACGATCCGGCGTGCCAAGTCGCAGAGCGAGATCGATGCCGTATTTCACATAAACACTGGTTTCCTTCTGCTTCGGCTTCCTCTTAAACGCCGCCGGTTCAAAGCGCCGCCGGATTTTCATCAGCGTGTGAAGTATGTGCTTGCAGGTTCCCAGAGTATTGCTGCGATAATCCGGACAAGTGCAAAACGAATCACTCGGCTCCGTCCCGCGCAGTGCCACGCGATATGTTTTACCGCTGAGCCTGCTGGTGACGACATAGTCCTGCCACGGTGTCTTACTCACCTTGTCAATACCTTCGACGACGAACTTTTCTTCCTTCGCTCGCTGCAGCCGTTCACTCAACGCACGCTCGATGAGTTGTTGCTCGCTCAGGGATTCCACGGCTTCGCGTTCCACCGGCGGCTTCGCGAGACCGAGCGCGGATTTGGATTCGAGGATCACTGACAACGCCGCACCAAGATGTTCGCACGGCGCATCGCATTTGTCGCAGTTAAGCAGCAGCCGTTTGACTTTGTCCTGACGCAATGTGATGGTGACAATGACGTCTTCGCTCGGCAGCGACAATCGAAACAGATCGCCGCCGAGGTAAATCTGTTCGTCCCATTTTGCGATCCCAATCTTCCCGCCTGCATACAGCAACTTCTTGCCTGCGACCGGCCCGCCAAGCAAATCACAAGCCTGTGTAAACGTCATGCGTGAAAGTTTGTCTTTCAGCGTGAGGTCTTTGGATTTCTTGACTTGCGTGACCATTTTTCGCTCCGTCTGAATTGTGGTGAAAGAATCTTCAGCTCCGGTTCGGGAGATTCGGCATGATATCGATCTGCAATCTGACTGGCGACCGTGCTGGAGTTTTCTCTCCGGACTGCAGTTTGAACAATTTGTCTGTGTCCGCTCGATGGCGTATATTCGGTAATCGTGACTGAAATTAAATGTGTTGCGGGCGATGCCTCCGCCAAGACTACGGCTGCAATGATCAAGGTGCGTCAAACAACTCGACAGGATTCATTTTGAACTGCAGCATGTTGGCCGTCGGACGACCGTTGTCGCCGCCTTTGCGTTGCATTGTGATGCGACCTATTTTTAGATTGCCAGCTTTCGTGATCTGAACGTCTCCAGCGGCGAAATGTTTGATCGCGGCGGCTGATGATCGAATCGCCCACTCAGGCTTGTCGGTGGCTTTGAATGTCACCATGAGCCAGCCCGCGGCGTGATCGCCATCGCCGGAGAGCAGGTCCGAGATGATTCCATCCTTGTACGTGTTGAAGAATTCAACGACTGCGGCTTGGGTGCCTTCGCCGAGTTCATCCAAATACATCCGCTTGTCGTCGCGGCTGTTTTTTTGCGGCGGCGTTTCTCCGACGTAGAGTCGCAGCGCATCGATCACTTCGGGCGGCATGTTCCACATTTCTGAATACGTCGCCAGCCAGCGCTTGTCGATCTGATTGAAGCCGTTCGGATTGCTGACCAGCTTGATCGAGATCTTTTCGATTCGTTCGGTGGAATTCGTTATCACCGTTACTTCAACATCGGCTTTTTCTCCGTGTGGCTTTGCAGCAGTGACACTGACGATATCAGCGATTTCATAGTTCATCGCCTTAAGCCACGCCCTGGAATCGCTGTCAGTCTTCCAGGCATTGAACTTGTCGCGAATTTCGTCTTCGTTCTGGAAACCGCCTTTTGCTGTCCTGGAACCAAGCTCAATCTTGGCAGCATCAGCATCCTGACCGATCACGCCGCCGTTGGAATACTGCAGAATGAAGAAAACGAAGAGTAACTGTTTCATGCCATTGCTTCCTGATTGTCGCGACTCTCGCCTTAGGTTGGACCTTGAAAGTCGGGTGGCACCAGCTCTTCAAGAGTGCAATTGTCGACTTTGCAAAGTGCGTTGAGTCTCATACCAGTTCTTGCATCACGGTGCCTTCGTCCAGCAGAAATTGAGGCCGGCCCTGCGGATCGGTCACCGTCACAGTCCGCGCATTGATTCCCAGATTGTGGTACAGCGTCGCGAATATGTCTTTGTAGTGAACAGGCCGCGATGCGACATCGTCACCCAAACGATTGGTTGAACCTATGACCTGCCCCGCTCGTATTCCGCCGCCGGCCATCAAAGCCGGGCCGACGCGAGGCCAGTGATGTCGGCCTCCGGTCTTTGGATCGATTCGAGGAGTCCGTCCGAATTCACCCCATACGACGATCGACACATCGTCCAGCATTCCTCTTTCTTCCAGATCCGTCACCAGCGCATGCAGTCCGTGATCGACGATCGGCATCAGATTCCTCATGCGAGGGAAATTGTCTGAGTGTGTATCGAAGTCACTGATTGAAACACTGACGCAGCGAGCCCCGGCTTCAATCAGTCGCCTGGCAAGGAGGAATTTGCGGACGGATTCCGGTCCTTCGCTCGTCGTCGACTGACGCCCTGCTTCGGACGATCCAGCTGTGTAGCGTTGCAGCATCGCAGGATCTTCGGAATTCAGATCCAGCGCCCGAGCCAGCTCACCAGACATCAGGATGCCGACCGCCTGCTGACTGAATCGATCCATCGCTTCCATCATGCCTGAGGAATCTGCGTCGTGCCGCAGGCGGTCAAGGCTGGTCAGTAGGGTCGTACGATCCTGGACTCGGTTTGGCGACAGGAGCGGATTCAGTGCAAGACTGACGCTGTGGTCTTTTCCCAACCGGGCGAGTTCACCCTGCATGCCGGCTTCCAGTACGCGCTGAAACATATGAGAGATATCTGGCCGAAACGGCTGACATGCGGGACCAAGAAATCCGGGACGAGCGCTCTTGCGAACGAGCGGTCGGCCCTGCATCAAATCGATAAAAGCCGGCGCGGCATCGGCACTGGACCCCATCAGCTTCGACAGCACAGAGCCAACCGCCGGACGTCCGCCGATCGCCTTCATATCGTTGGCCGAGTAACCGCTTTGGCATTGGAACGCATCGTGGGCTCCGGCAGAACCAACGAGCGATCGAATAAACACAAATCGATCCGCAATACTGGCAACTTTCGGCATCAGTTCAGAAATGCGGAGTCCCGGAAGTTTGGTCTCAATCGAATCGAACTCACCACGAATCTCAACCGGCGCTTCGGGCTTGGGATCAATGGTATCCAGATGCGGCGGACCACCATCAAGATGAATATTAATGATCGACTTCGACGATCCAACATTCGACGCAGCCGCTTCCGCTCTCAGCAGATCCGCCAGTCCCCAGCCACCAAAGCCAAACGCCCCCACTTGCAGCATTGCCCGACGCGCAATACCAGTGCAGTTTTTTCGAGTACGCCAATCGAAATTCAGCATATGTACGTTCCTCGGGGTATTCATTGTGTGAGCCGCAAGGCGCTAGCCGCGGGTAGGTGGAACACCGGTAAAACACCCGCAGCTAGCGGCTCGCGGCTCATGATTGCAACGAAAATCACTACGCCGTCTTGGCTAAGGCGCACGGAGTGTGCCTGCTACTTTCGACTGGTAAATCCTCTCCTGCTGCTCGCCTCACAGGCATACAATCTCTTGAAATGTTCCTCAAGTCAACTGGAAGGATCCCAATGAGGAAACGTTGGGTGTAACCGACAACTGGTGGTAGGTTACAGGACGATATGATTGGCTGCGAAGTAGCTGAGGTAGTTAGCCTTGGGCTGGCTGAGCAAAAGCAAACGGTGCAACCCGCCCTGACCTGTTTTCAAACACAACAGGCGAGCCGGAAACCAGTCAATAAATCTTTATTTTGATTTCTTCTCGAACGTGTCGCCTGCGGTTTCAGAGCCAGGGCTGAAGTTGTTTAATATTCATCATATATTTCTGCGAACAGACAGAATCGTATTTCTCAAGGAGTAATGTTGATGCATCCGCTTTTCACTCTGTAACTTCGACGATCGCCATGGATCGAGCCGATCGCCGTGTGGCTGCTTGCTTTCCTCAGCGAATTGCCACAACATCTCAAGAATATCTGCCTGGTCCATGCAACGCCACCGAAAGGAATGAACGTGAAAAGTCTACTGCAGTCGAACCCACAAGGAGGCTACCAATTCCTGCCAGGTATCGCGCCGTATTCTTGTGGTGTCGTCGCGTTGCCAGGCTTTGAGATCGTCCACGTCACGCTGCAGAAGCCCCTGCCGTGGAATGCTGGACTGATTGCCGCCAAGCGATATTTAGAAGCCAGCGGCTTAACGTGTCGTAACCTTTGTGCTGTCGAATTGAGATGCCCGCAGCCGTACGCAATGGACGGATTCATCGAGTTCAATAAGGAATACAAACTACTGTTAGACGAATGGAACATGATGGTTGATGACATCAACCCAGTCGCGCGCACTAATGTATCGCCTGTTCATAATCCACCGAGCGAGCCGCTGCTGCATGCAATGTCGTACTCCCGCCCTTCTCAAGTTTCGCGACCGACGTTTGTCGTCGCCGGCGGTGGAGAATTGCCAGATGGTGAACTTGCCGAACGCCGCATCGTGCGAGTCGGCGAGACTAGTCCGGATGCATTGATCGCCAAAGCAGAATGCGTTGCAGAGATCATGAATTCACGACTCAAAGGACTCGGTGGCAGCAGCGAATTGTTAACCACGATCGATGTCTACACGGCACACGCGCTGCTTCCACTGCTGGAAGGTGTTCTGGAATCAAGAATACCAGCGATTGCTCGCTTGGGAGTTCACTGGTTCCAGTCACGGCCACCGATTGTCGATATCGAATTCGAAATGGACATGCGTGGAGTATTGCGTGAAGATGTCGTGGAATTATGAATAGGCGGCGAGTGGAATGTTTCCTGATCCAGGCTGCTATCTGGCACGACGCTCTGGAAACCAATGCGTGTCATTGTCATTATTGGCCGGAAGTCAACATGTTCACCATGCTGAAGCGAACACATGACAATCGATCGTCTCCCAATCCATGCCGTCTTGCTCTGCTGCGTCGCCGCGATTCCGCAGGCACAGGCGGAAAAACCGCTCTTCTTTGAAACAGACATTCGGCCCGTTCTGACGCTCAAATGTGGAAAGTGCCACAGCGACAACGTCCAGAAAGGCGGCCTGGACCTTTCATCAGTCGCAGGAATTCGCCAC
>JAYVNW010001012.1:0-2994 GCA_043758225.1 Candidatus Kuenenia sp.
GCCACGTTACAGAACATTCTCAATCACACGGTATTTGAAATGGCCGCGCAGCAATCGGTTTCGGTGCCGCGATTTCATCATCAATGGTCGCCCGACGAATTGCTGCTTGAACCGATGCTCTTTCAAACAACCTCCTCGCCACTGCAAGCCAGGGGCCACGCAGTCGGACGATCTTCGTCGCTGGCTGCAACTCAGGCTGCGGCGATGAAAGATCATCAACTTATCGGTGGCAGCGATCCCCGAAAAAACGGTCGGCCAGCCGGGTATTGAAGTATTCCGACCATTGCTTCAAGTCGGAGTTGACAATTCCTACAACCGTCTGTCCGGACGCCTTCGCCGTCTGAGTCTTTGGGCTCGATCATCTGAATGTGCATTGCTTGACGCAGAACAAAGAACAAAGAACGACTTTTCAAGCTATGGTGCCGCAGAGACTGTCGGGGCAGCGACTGCTATGCCTTCGGAAAATGGCTTGCCGATCGGAAACTGCATCCGCTCTCCGAACGTTTCAATAATGACATCCTGGTCATGAACTTCAACGACACGACCACTGAGAGCAACGGTGTCGAAGTCGACTTCCAGCCCCACCTGAATTGTCCGGCTGGTGAGTTGTTCGGTGATCCAGACCTGAGGCACTCCATTGCTGAAAGTTATCGCGCTGACAATCGTATGTTTCATGG
The DNA here is from genome assembly GCA_043758225.1 of Candidatus Kuenenia sp. Classification (GTDB taxonomy): domain Bacteria; phylum Planctomycetota; class Planctomycetia; order Planctomycetales; family Planctomycetaceae; genus SXXK01. The sequence continues at coordinate 678 of JAYVNW010001012.1, forward strand.
GGTCCGTATTGTCGATGCCGATCCCGAAGATGTTGTCTTTGACAATGCTTTCATAGTGACTGAACTCCTTCGAGGCCAGCAGCGTGGACGGTGACGAATTGAGAGTGTCGCCCTTTCGTCCGACGAGTAAAAGGGTGTCGATCCCCAGCGAAATGTCAAACTGCCCGGTCGCACCAATCGGATTCACTGTCATGCTTGAAATCTGATGCAACTGACCAGCGCTGGAAAACTGAAACAGGAAGGCATTGAATTCAGCCAGCGATCCTCGACAGCGGACGCTGAAGGGCATACTTCGAAACAGCACTTTGTTGTCCTTCGCCTTGCGAGTGGATGGTGAGCCGGAGTCCACAGTGGCGTTGCGCAGTTTTGTTGTTCGAATCAGGGCCAGCAACCAGCTGCGATAGACCGAACGAGTGACCTCGGGATCGGAAGGCAGAGACTGCTTCAGCCAGCTGTCAATCTGTTTGGCTGCGTTCCGAGTTTCCGCCAAGGTCGCTTCACGCTTTTTGATATCAGCCTGCAACTGTTCAGTTTTTCCGCGACGAAGCTGCAGAGGTCCTTGAATCATCGTGTTCAGAACCCAGTCGCCCACCTGGACGACGGCAATGATCGCGAGGATACCAAGCAGCAAATGTTGACGATTGGGTTTCATCGCGTCTTCCCCTTTGCATGCGCCGGTGGACTGACGGGCGCATACTGCGATGTTGATCGTTTTCGAATTGTCAGTGTTGCCTGAAACGTCGAGACAACATTGCTGCCTTCCTGCTGTTCGCGTACACCGGGAATGCGAATATCGTGATACTTGTCCCGAAGATTATTCTCCATCTGAGCGATAACTTCCGGCGACTTGCCTACACCTCGGAATGTCGCAACGGCTGTTCCTGGTCCGGCGGAAGAAATTGTCAACTGCTGGACAGTCAGGTCAGGGAGAGAAGGAATTCGTGCCGTCAAATCTCGCAGCTCATCGGGCCAGCTGATGCGATTCTTTTCCCAGGCCGCAACGCTGGTCACGAGACTCCGTCGCGACTGCGTGTCTTTGACAACCTCATTCAGTTCATTCAGCCTGGTCACAAGGCGGGCGTTCTCATCGTCGATCTCATTGAATTGTGACCAGACGTAATAGAAGCCGCCGCCGCCGATTAACAGCACAGTCACGGCAATAGCAACAATCTTCTTCAGCGGACTGGTCTTAACCGGCGGACGGCGAGGGTTTGCGAAGTCGATCGCGGGAGCAACCGAAGTCGCATCCTCAAACGCCGCAGCCAGCAGTGGGGCAAAACTTCCGGAGTTCACGATATCCGCAAATGGCAATGTCGGATCAGGATCAGCAAGCACCGAGCTGGGCCTGACGACGGCCGCGACGACTTGAAAATGTTCCGACAACACATCATCGAGTCCAGCCGTTTGCTTGTCATTGCCAACGATGACCACATGAGCAATCTTTGCCGGGTGCGCCAACTGCCCACCGGCCGAGATGAGCGTCCGTTGAGTCTCCGACCGAAGATATCGGTTTATTTCCAACTGCGGCACTTCGGCGGCGAGTCGAATCGTTCGTGACAGCAACGGGAGACTACCGGCCGATAAAAGCACCTCAGCAACGTCCTCTCCGCGACTGATGATCAGCGTAGCTGAATCGGAATCTCCGCTGGCCTGTTGTTCAATGCGAATCAATTCCGGAACGTAGGAGCGCAACGGATGAGTACTGACGAGCACTCCATGTGACTTGCAGCCTGACTGCGCCATCAGCTGCCGAACGAGAACCAGATCTTCCGCGACCAAAGCCATCGCGCTGATGTTACGAGTGCCATCCGGGCGGGCTGGAAAAGCGATGAAGTCAATCGGCGTCTGATCCGTGGCTCCGGGAATGTCACGCACGGCCATGTTTTGAACGAGGGCCGGAAGTTCGGATTCACTGGCAGGCGGGACAGAGAACTTGGCCGAGTCTACTGAGCCACGATTCATCAGGATGAGCAGTTTGGATTTTTCAGCCTTGAGTCGACCAACAAGTTGCTGAACTCCACTGACAATTGCCGCACTGAGTTCTCCCTCAGCAGGCAGTTCTTCCTGTCCCGCGTCCAACACGCGCAGTCGCCCCTGACGATCCGCGTCCGTTTGAACGTATCGCAGCGTGCGAGCATTCCAGTTGATGACGAGAAGACGTGGCATAGGGTTAGTGGTTTTCGTTGAGGGATGCAGACCAGGATGTTTAACGGCAAGCCGCAGGCGTCGGCATTGGTGTTCGCAGTCGCCTGCGGCTTGCTGTCAAACGAAGATTCAATTGACGACGACTCATTCAACAGACCGCCCAGCGGACGGC
>JAYVNW010001013.1:0-5293 GCA_043758225.1 Candidatus Kuenenia sp.
TTGGTGGCAATGTGGAGCCAGAACTTGGGCTGGCCGGAAGCAGAGGCTCGAAATCGACGTTGGGAAACTCCTCCGAATCACCGGTACCCGACCGAATACGCGGATTCCGTTCGTCCGCATGGATACGAATCTGCAGCGCCGCAATGACTACGATCACGAACGTGATCAGCCAACCGACTTCCCGCTGCCGTGCAGATTCCGTTCGACAACAATTTGATTGATTCAATGGTGAGTGAAAAATCATGGCTGAGGCCTTCCGTTCCGCAAAATGCCAGTTCTGCGAAGTTTAGGAGCTTTGCACTGCCTATTGCCAGCGTGGAATCGATGTGGCGTTTGAATTTCACGAAGACCGGGGGGAGTTGTGTGATTTCCCGGATCGCGAAGTCTGGCGCGAAGACTACTGAGGACGCGTCGAGCTATTTCTCCTACACTGCCGGGTCTCAACTTCTGATTTCTAGAGCTCAAACAATCGTGCCGTCCGAAAGCCGCCAGAACAAAACTGCGTCGAACTCCGCCGACGTCCAGGCACTACAACAGTCCTACTCGGCACTGTTGCTCCGCCACGGTCTGGACTGGACCTCGGAACGCACGTTCCTCAAACGTCTGGGAATCGGTGGCCAAGGTTCGGTGATGCTGGCAGAACGCCGCGGAGCCGCCTCATTCAGTATCCCGGTGGCGCTCAAATTCTTTTCGCCGTTGGCGTTTGATTCGCATCGAAAGTATGAGCTGGAAATGCACCGTCTGGCGGAAGTATCCGCGATTGTGGCGAGGATTCAGGTGGATCATCTGGTTTCTGTTCACGCGTTTCAGGTGGACAGCGGAATCTATGTCCTTGAAATGGAATGGATCGATGGCTTCGACCTGCTCCACATCCTGCGACGCGAAACCTTGGCGATCGTACATGATGCCGTCAGTGAAACTCGGTTCGCCAACATCACAGAACGAGTCATCACAACCGGCGAAGTTGATTGCCGACTTAAGCCTGGTATGGCCGTCGCGATACTGCGCGAGTGCCTTGTCGGTATCGCCGCGCTTCATCGAGGCGGAATCATTCACTGCGACCTGAAGCCATCCAACATCATGGTCAAACGCACGGGGCAAGTGAAGATTATTGATATCGGATCGGCCTATTGGGTTGGACGTCCGCCGGTGGGTCAGCCTTGCACTCTGGAATACGCGGCACCAGAAATTCTGGCGGGCCACCGCGCGACGCCTCAGTCAGATCTGGCCAGCCTTGGTTACATGCTGATTGAAATGCTGTCGGGGTCTCGCCCTTTTGCAGGCATGAATCTTGACCAGTTAATTCAGGCAAAAATGAATATCCTCGATCGGCTTTCGGCGTTATTGCCACTGGAAGAGTTTCAGTTTAGTGAGTCGTTGATTCATTTGCTGCGTGGTCTGTTACATCCGGATCCTCGACAACGTTTCACAACCGCTGAAGATGCTGAATTGTCTGAGACAGGAGCGTCGGGCTTTCTTCGGGAATTGGTCAAGAGCGACATGGCCGACGAATACGGCCTTGAACTTCGCCGCTGGATCGCAGAACTGGAAGCCAAGCCGCGCAAGGACATTCAAAATGGCGAAGATGTCGTACCCGACGGCACGACGCGTCTGGGCATTCATTAGGTGAATGGAGTTAAGTACCGTCCACGGGGTTAGGCACGCTCACTTGAATTTCGCTGCCCTCGATGCGAACTTCGTAGCAGGCAGATTTGATTTTGCTTTTGGAGTTATCGAGCCAGGTTCCGTCCTTCAAGCTAAATCGCCAAGCGTGCCATGGGCACATGACAGCGTCGTCTTCAACGTGACCGTCAGCCAGCGAGGCACCCATATGAGGACAAAAATCGTTTATCGCAAGGTACTTTCCTTGCGACAGGAAGACGCCTACCATTGTGCCGTTGACAGCAAATGAGCGACCTAGTCCTTCAGGAATATCGCCGATTTTCGCGACCGTCTGAAACTCCGTCATAATCCGCTCGTAGTGACTTAAGGTGTGATGCATGTGCCGTAAATTGATCAAAAATACGTGTTGAACCACAATGTTGACTTTTTGCACACGGAATTACCACCGCACACGAAACCGTCTCACTTTATTTATACTCTCGATGCTATTCTTCTTAACCAGACGGAAGCTGTCCGACTTTCGGTCAGGAAAAAGCTGAACAGTAGGGAAAGTGTTTGAGGTACCATGGTCAGCGTCGGTACTCTCTTCGATGACTCGGAATGACACCGAGCGCTTACTTTTCGAAACTCCGCGAATGGATGCGTTGATTTTTGATTGATTGCGGGGACTCAACAATGCGGATTCGTTCAGTTTTAATCACATTGGCGGCGGTTCTAACCACGCCACTTACAGCATTTGCCGGGCTCTGCGGAGTCACTTCCTACAATTGCTGTCCGACAGCCGCATGTGCACCGGCGTCGTGCTATACGGCATGCCGCGTGGCCACGGAAACATGTTATCGGACAGTCTGTGAAACGGTTTATGAGTCGCAGGAATACACGTCCTGTCGTACAGTGTACGAAAATACGTACGAAGACGTGCAGCAAACTTGCTATCGCACGGTTAATGAAACTGCAGTGCGTGAAGAATGCTACTCGGTTTGTCGCCCAGTAACAGAAACTGCCGTGCGTGAAGAGACATACTGCGTTCAGAAACCCATGGTGGAAACTCTTTATCGTCAATGCAATTACACTGTTCAGCGTCCGGTCTGGGAAGACCAGGTTCGCGAACAGCGTTACACGGTGCAACAGCCTGTCTGCGAAACCATTCAGCAGGAATGCCGTTCGACTGTGATGAAGTGCGTAACGGAGACAATTCAGCAGGAACGATGCTACACCGTTCGGCGTCCGGAAACCCGAACTCGCTGCGTGCAGCGGATGACTGGTCAATGGACAACGCAAACTCAGTCAATCCCAGGTCCTGTCATTCCTCGCGTTGTCTGTGGCCCTTGTGGACCGCGACTCTGCATGACCCAGTGTCCTCCTCGTCAGATCTGCCGTCGCGTATGGTGTCCGCAGGTTGTACAACAGCAGATTCCGTACACCGTCATGGTGCCGCAGGTTGTTCGTCAGCAGTGTCCAGTGCAGGTCACTCGCTACGTTCCCGAAGTTGTCGTTAAGACCGTCCCAGTCACCGTCACTCGCATGGTTGTCAAAGAGGTGGTGCAACAGATCCCGTATCGGACTTGCCGAATGGAATCCGAAACGAAGACTCAGCAGATTCCATATCAGGTCTGCAAGATGGTCACTGAACAACGAACACGACAGATTCCATACAGCGTTTGCAAGATGGTGACGGAACAGAAAACTCGATCCGTTCCATATTGCGTGTCAAAACAGGTTCCCTACACAACGACTCATCGCGTCTGCAAAGTTGTGCCTCGACAGGTTGAACAGACATGTACGCGAATGGTCGCTCGTCAGGTGATGCGTCAAGTTCCGTACACCCGCCAGATCCTGATTCAGGAGCCGGTTTGCTGCACATCCACATCTGCCCCCTGCGGCCAGGGAATGATGAGTGGCGGATGTGCCAACGGAAATTGTGCCAGCGTCACTGTTGATACGGCTCACCCCGTGAATCCAACTGCTGATCCTGCGTTCAATCCATAACAGTGATTTGAACACCATCAATGCTCTGTAATCCGATTCAGCCCAGCCAACTAAAACATGGCTGGGCTGATTGCGTTGGGAACTTTATCATTCTGGCCTTGATGCTGTGTGCCAATCTAATCTGACTTTTTAGACAAATGTGAACATCTGAAGTATCGCACACTTCGAAGTTCCCCTTCAACGAGGTCTAACCGGAGAATAGCTGATGCTCGACTCACCGGATCGCACTGAAATCCCGATGAAATCGGCTTGGGCTAGAAGTGTACGAACATTGGTTCATGTCTTAATAATCGGTGGAATTGCAGTTCTGTTGTTGGCTCTTATATTGCCGTTCCCGTTTCGCCGAGGTGGATATAAAGGTGACGTAAATACGCTGAATGAAATCAATCATCTATCACAAGCACTCATGTTGTTCAAGGCAACGTTTGGAGAACATCCTCCCAGCAGCATCCACCTTTATGAAAAAGCGGCCATGTGGCGAACAGACGTGCTGAGCCGACAGAAAATTCGCCGACTGTGGCCGCAGTTTGACTTCGACAAGGACATTGATCTCAACTCAGATGGCGACAATGATGATGTACACGAACTGACAGGCGCGGAGTGTCTCGTGTTTTTCCTCGGAGGAATTTCGCAGCACAACAAGCAGCCAGTTGGGTTCTCAAAGAATCCGGCGCTTCCGTTTGATCACGAGGCCAGTAACCGAGTCGGCCCATTTATAGAATTCGATACTAAACGACTCACGGACGTCGATGCTGACGGCTTCCACGAATACTGCGATCCGATTCGAGGAATGCCGTTTCTGTATGTTTCACGCGGCCGAAGCCGATATCGAAATCTGGATCTTGCGATCTATCCGGCGGGTGATGTTCGAAACATGACCCAAGTCTACCAGCGTGCCGGCAGTAATATTAGTGATTTTCAGATCATTTCCGCAGGGAGGGATGGCGAATATGGCGTCGGCGGTATGTACTCCGAACACTCCGACGGGTATTCCGGCAACCGTACAGCTGAACGCGACAATTTGACGAGCTTTTATCCAGGACGGCTTGACCAGTTCTAGGCTGCGTCCTTCTACCAAATAGACCTTGGATCACGTTCGCGTCCTCTTGACGCTATCGCCGCGCGGCCACTTTTCAAAAATCATCGCTGCGGAAGATCAAATGTAGAAATGTCCGTTTGCGGAACCATGGATACGTAGTTAGCCTTAGCACATACAGTTTTACAGTCTGAGTACTGAACGGGCGAGGCGGCTGAGGTGACGACGAAGATCCGACTGAATTGCACAAACTGTAATCGTTCAATCAGTGTTGATCCGGAAAAAGCCGGTAAGAAAATCCGGTGCCCGGATTGCCAGACAGTGCTGACAATTCCTCAGCCCTCCACTGACGGTGGCGAGAATCCGTCTCGCCGCAGGAAACCCGCTCCCGCTGAAGAGAGCGACGACACGACTGCAACATCGAAGCTTCAGTCGTCACCCAGACCCTCACGGAAACCTTCACGTCCTGCACAACGAAAAAGCAGCGACGCTGCGGATCCTGACAACATCTGGTCGCAGCCGTTGTCCAGCTATTCTTCGCCGGCGATTGAGGAACATGAATACCAGGAATTCGGGATTCAACATCGACGGCCGAAAGCACGTGAAGCTGAAGGAAGCTCATCGGAAGTTTCGCTCACAGGGCCA
>JAYVNW010001014.1:0-3127 GCA_043758225.1 Candidatus Kuenenia sp.
ACCCATTCCCAGTGCCCGCGCACATTGCTGAGGCCAACTTTTCGGAGCAGTCTCAACATCAAGCCGATGCCAAGAGTGTCGGTTGCATCAAGTGCCACAGCAATGCGCATGATCCACATTACAGTCCGGCGGTCAAACTTGGCTGTATCGACTGTCATGGAGGTAATCCTGACGCAGTCGATAAGCACAATGCTCACGTCAGGCCGCGTTTGGCGGATGTGTTTCTCAACTCAGCGAATCCGGTTCGATCGTATACGGCGCTGAATCACGAGAGCCCGGAGTTTGTGCGGTTCGTCAATCCCGGAGATTTGCGCATCGCCCATATCAGCTGCGGAACAGCTGGCTGTCATGCGAAGGAGACACTGGAAGTCAAAAAAAGCATGATGACCCATGGATGTATGTTGTGGGGCGCCGCTCTTTACAATAATGGTGCAGTGCCAGACAAATGGCCACGATATGGCGAGAGCTACAGCATGCATGGTGTCGCTCAGCGGCTGCAGACAGTCCCGACGCCAACTCCGGAAGAAACCGCACGAAAAGGAGTTCTGCCATATCTGGATCCACTGCCGCGATTTGAGATTACTCAACCAGGCAACGTCCTGCGAATTTTTGAACGCGGGGGGCGCTTCATTACTGATGTGGGAATTCCGGAAAGGCGTGAGGACAATGGAAAACCCAGGACTCGGCTCAGTAATCGAGGCCTGGGGACAGGAACCCGCACTGACCCCGTTTTCATAGGTCTGCAGAAGACACGCCTGCTGGATCCGACATTAAACTTTCTGGGCACAAACGATCATGCTGGCGACTTTCGATCCAGCGGTTGCGCTGCCTGTCATATGGTTTACGCCAACGATCGTTCAAGTGTTCATTCAGGGCCATTCGCGAAATTCGGCAACCAGGGCATGGCGGCTTCCGTTCGAGATGATTTCGTCGGCGAACCTGACCCGATGATCCCGAAGAACGAACCGGGGCACCCCGTTGCGCACCGATTCACTCGTGCTATTCCCACCAGCCAGTGCATCGTCTGTCACATCCACCCCGGTACGACGGTCATGAACAGTTATCTGGGTTATATGTGGTGGGACCTGGAAACGGACGGACAATTCATGTACCCGCCGCATGAAAAACATCCCACCTCCGAACAGTTCACACAGGCGCAAATGTCAGATCCCAACGAAGCGTCGGCTCGCGGCAACTGGTCAGATCCGAAGTTTCTCGAAAAGACGTCTGAATTGAACCCACAGCTGGAGAAAACTCAATTTGCGGACTTCCACGGTCATGGTTGGGTCTTTCAAGCGGTCTTCAAGAAGAACCGTGAAGGCATCCCGCTTGATCATTTTGGCAACCCGGTGCCCAATCCAACCGCCGCGCAGCGACAATTGGCAGTGAAGATTCCGGAACTGGCGAAGGAACTGCAACGCAATCGGGACTGGACAGAAACAGACCCCGATCTCCTGGAACAGGTGCAACAGAAAGAACAGGAGTTGCTGAACAAGCGATTGAACGTTCCAGTCCACATGCTGGACATTCATCTCGAAAAGGGAATGCACTGCGTCGACTGCCATTTCATTCAGGATGTCCACGGCAACGGCAAACTTTACGGCGAAGTGCGGGCCGCCATCGAGATTCAATGTATTGATTGCCATGGCACTGTGAACAAAACGGCCGCTCAGTTTGTTGATGGACGTCCGCAGCTCAGGACATCCGGACCCGCTGCCGAAGAACGTGACGGAATGACTGTGGGCCGCAATCTTTCAGAAATGCGAACTCCATTCGGAAAACGTCGTTTCGAGAATATTGGCAACCGCATTATTCAGAACTCGATGGTCGAAGAAGACCTCAGTTGGGAGTTGACTCAGGTCGCGGATACCATCGATCCAACACACGACAAATACAATCCCGTCGCAGCCCTCGCCAAAACGGTGCGACTGGAGCAATACAACAAGTTTATCTGGGGTGATGTTCCGGAAGACGGCCGCCCCTGCGCACACAACAACGATGTCATGTCCTGCATCGCCTGTCACTCGTCCTGGAATCCCAGTTGCTACGGCTGCCACCTGCCGCAGAAGGGAGACAAGAAAACGCCCAGCCTGCATAATGAGGGCGATATTTCAAGAAACCATGTGGCGTACAATTTTCAAACCCTGCGTGATGAAGTCTATATGCTGGCTCGCGACGGCAACGTGACGGGCAACCGGATTGGGCCGTCGCGTTCCTCCTGTGCGGTTCATGTGGGTTCCTACAACGCGAATCGTGAAGCCGTCTATCTGCAGCAACAGACAATTTCCGCAGAAGGGATGAGCGGCATCGCCTTCAGCACAAATGTTCCTCATACCGTTCGCGGCAAAGGTGAAACCAAGTCCTGCACGGACTGTCACGTGTCCGTCGATAACGACAACAATGCGATTATGGCCCAACTGCTGATGCAGGGAACGAACTACCTGAACTTTATTGGTCGCAACTGCTGGGTCGGAGCTGGTGATCACGGTTTGTTTGCCATTCCGGTGACTGAACGTGACGAGCCGCAGACCGTGATTGGCAGTTCCATGCACCGCGTGGTCTATCCGGAACGCTTCCACGAACATGAGGAGCACGAGCGTCACCTGGAACACGCACATGAACATCCGGGCAACGACATTGGTGATAACATTCTCAGGCCGCACAAGAAGAATCAGGTCCTGAGCATTCAGCTTCGTGGAGAATACTGTTACGCCGCCTGCGGTGAAGGCGGCGTCCGGATTTTTGATGTGGCCTTCATCGAACATAAAGGCTTTTCAGAGCGGATCGTGACAGCTCCCGTCTCACCTGTCGGACAAAAATTCTTCGTGTCCACAAAGTTTGCGACTGACATTGCCGCACCATCAACAATTGTGCCTGACCCGACGAGAACTCACAAACCCGAGAATCATGAACAGCCGGTTCATGCCCTGTATGGATATATTTATGCCACGGACTTTCATGAAGGGCTGATTCTGATCGGAGCGGGCACCCTGCTGGACGGGAATCCCCTGAACAATTTTCTGAAAAAAGATGTTGTCTTCAATCCTGACGGTCTGCTTTATGGCGCCAAATCGGTAACGATTTTCGGAACACATGCTTATGTGTGTTGTCAGGCCGGACTGGTGGT
>JAYVNW010001015.1:0-4196 GCA_043758225.1 Candidatus Kuenenia sp.
GTGTCTGACGAAGACGATCGCAGAATGAATCGCTGTCCCCAGGCGAGTACCAGAGGTTCCTTCAGGCGAAGGTCTGCACTCGCTTTTTCGCCCGGAAGAAGCAACGGCTCTTTCAATCTCAGGCGAACTGTGACGGCGGTCGTTCCTGCGTGCAGAGTCAGCACCTGTCGATGCCGCAGCGGACGTTTTGATGTGTTCAGGCATTCAATTTCTGCGAGCACTCGCGTTGTCGGCGTGAATACACCCGGCGTTGCCAGTTCACAGCCTCGATGTATCTCGGAAACCGCGATAGCAGCGAGATTAATGGCAGCTCGCCGATGTGCGTCGGCCTGTTCAACGTTTTGGCCGTGATGCTGCAAGCCGCGAACTCGAACAAGCCGTTGCTCCGGTAATAGCTCAACTTCGTCGCCTGATGAAACGCTGCCGGACAATACGGATCCAGTCACAATCGTTCCGCGACCGGCAAGTGTAAAGACTCTATCAATTGGCATTCGAAATACAGGAAATGAAGTGCGGTCAGGAATTCTCTCGGCAACCTGGCAAAGAACTTGTTCCAGCTCACCAATTCCTTCACCTGTCAGTCCGGAAACCGGTATCATCGGAGCAGATTCTAGAAACGTTCCTTCGACGAGCTCACTTAACTCTTCCGCTACAAGTTCACGCATCTCGGCATCGATCAGATCACAGCGCGTGATGACGATGACACCATACTGAACGCCAAGCAGTTGCAGAATATCCAGATGCTCGCGCGTCTGCGGCATGACTCCATCATCACCGGCAACGACCAGAATCGCGAGATCGATGTTTGCAGCACCTGCAACCATCTGTCGGATGAACCGTTCGTGCCCCGGAACATCGACGACTCCAAATCTGAACGAGCCGACGTCAAAGTGGGCAAATCCCAGATCAATGGAAATTCCTCGGGATTTTTCTTCGGGCAAACGATCGGTATTTGTTCCCGTCAGCCTGTAGACGAGTGTCGTTTTGCCGTGATCAATGTGTCCAGCCGTGCCGATCAGCAGTGGGCGAAGCGGGGGGGTGTTCATTGAAGTTCTATCGCGGGGCGTTGCAAAGATACGACTGCATTGCGAGCCGCTTGTTGTTCGGCTTCTTTCTTGGTCTTGCCCCGTCCCGATTCAAAAATGGCGTCACCCACCCGAGCAACAATACAGAACTCTCTCGCGTGGTCCGGGCCGGTTTCCGCGACGATGACGTATTCCGGCGTTTTGCCCATGTCACGTTGTGTGATTTCCTGGAGCTGACTTTTGAAGTTTTCAGCATCTTCAGGACGACACAGTGAAAGCTCTTCGCGAAACGCTGTCAGGATGAATTGCCGCGCCGCATCGAGACCGCCGTCAAAATAGATGCCGGCAATCAACGCTTCGACGACCGCTGAAAGAATTGAATCCGGAATGCTCTGCAGGCCGCGGCCGACAAGTATCAAATCGTGGACTTCCAGCAATCTTGCCACGCGAGCACACGTTTGCCGACTCACGAGCCACGACTTCATCTGAGTCATCTGCCCTTCCCGCTGTTCGGGAAAATTCTGAAACAGATATTCACAAATGACCACGCCGAGTACTGAGTCGCCCAGAAATTCGAGGCGTTCATTTGAATCAAGTCGAGTTTCCGCCGAGGAACTGTGCGTCAGACAGCGACGCAGTAAAACCTGATCACGGAATTCGTAACCAATACGTGCTTCGCAGGTGCTGAGAATGTCTTCGATGGACGACATGAATAATTCAGGATCCGATGGGACTGCGGCGTGATTCTCCATCGAAGTATAACGAAAGATTCTGTCCTGCGAACCCTGCCGAAACCTCGTTTTTGCCCAATCGCGTAGCTGTCATCGCTCGGCAGTGAGCCGCAGGCGCTAGCCTCGGGCTTCGCCATAAACTGTGTTTTTATTGCCCAATGCCCGACTTAGGCCGCAGCGGGCATAAGTTCAGCGGATACGGCATCAATCTGGCTCGTTGTGATTTGGCCGAGTTGTTCCGCGTAGCCAACCAGCAAAGCCATGTCACTTAGTCGATTAATTCGTCTTGGATTACCTGCCGTAATTTCGAAAAGCCTCTGCAACGCATCGGCGGAGAAGATGTCTGAACGTCCGCCGGATTGCAACAGACTGCCGCGCACATAGTCCGCCGTTTCTGCTGCCGTGAAGCCAGTGATGGCAGTGGTCACCGCGATGCGTTCACTGATTTGATGCAGTTTGCGAATCTTTGCGGACAGCACGGGTTGTCCAACAAGCAGCACGCTCAGCAGCGCTGAGTCTTCAGCTTCCGCAAGATTCAGCAATGGTTGCACAACCTGCTCCAGTGATTCTTCGGAAAGCAGATGTGCATCGTCGAAGCAAATTAATGGACGATGGTCCGTACTTGCCAGACGGCGCAGGGAGTTTACGATTTCACGCAACACGCCGTCATTACCTGTCGAAAGTACAGGACTGATCGCTGCGAATGTCGCGATCTCGCCAGCAACATGACGCAACAAATCGTCCGGTGAGATTGCGGGAAACACGATGTGAATGAATGGCTTCAGGTCCGAAGAGTCCGCTGACAGCAATTTCACCAACGCCGTTTTACCGGTGCCGGATGCGCCCAGGATCAAGCCTGGACCAGTCAGATTGTCGATGGCGTAATTCAGGCGCAGCAGCGCGGTTTGATGACTCTTGCTGCGATAGAATCGAGATGGATCCTGACGCTGCGTAAATGGCTTTTGGCTGAGTTTCCAATACGCTTCGTACATGTATACGGACTTTCGTTAATGGCTGTGATGCGAAGGCAGATCAATTGGCGGGTTTGATGCGCCCTGCGAACCGCACTCTTCGACTTTGCTGGGAGCCGGAATTGTTCGTGTCGAATTCTGCACGGTCGGCGTTTGTTCTGTATGCCGGTGAGCCATTGGCATCAGCATCGGCTGGATACTGAGCGGCCGTTGTCGCCGAATCGCGATTGTTGATCGAAGAATTGTCGGGTTCAGACACGGTATCACCGTAGTTCGCCGTGACCGCACTTGCGAATTCAGACTGCTGCGTCTGCGGAATCGTCAAATCGCTGTTAAACAATACTGGTGATTGAGTATCCAACGGATCAGCGGACTCTCTCAACGGCCTGTTGGATTCTTCTGTATCGAAATCCGAAAGATACGATTCGAAGCCATCCATCGGGTCGAGTGATCTCGACGTCTGGACTTTTGGAGACTTGGAATAACCTGAGTCCAGCCAAATGATCGCAGTCACGACAAGAACCACGATGGCTGCTGTTTCGCGAGGTTGATTGCGAAGTCTCTGCCAGAGCGATTCCTTGACCACGGACTCCAATGAGATCACAGGTCGTTCGGTCGCGGCGGGTTCGGTCGCGACCGGATCAGCATTTGCCAAACCTGCATCAACAGCAGTCATTACCGTATCAAGTGATTCGGGCTGTTTTTCGAGATCACCATTTTCCATGGCAATTTCCCTTCAGACAGAAGTGGCGTCGTTTGATGAGTATGTGACAGGCTTGCGTCCCGCAGCATGCTGATGAAATCTGAAAATCGCCAGCGTTCCAGAGCGACGAATGCGAAAGACTCTCGAATCCAGAAACAGACGAAATGCCTGTTCTCAGATGAGCCGCCCCCCGGCTTTCGATTACGCACTTTTCGCCCCATCGTTAGCATCGACTTCCAGATAGTCCAAACTTTACGTTTCTTCCGATTGTGACGGTTGTTTTGACGCTGCCATGGCAAGAAAAATTCGATTATGCTTCAGCTGGCGGTTTCTGTTCTCTAGTGGTCGTCCGCCAATTGCTTCAATTCAGGAGTCCGCAGCCATGGCCAAGAATGTTTTCGGAGACGACTTGCTCGTCTGTTCCGCTGATCCGCTTACCGGTTTTTTTCGCACCGGGAAATGTGAGACCTGCGGCGATGATCATGGTATGCACACTGTCTGTGCAGTGATGACTGCCGAGTTTCTGAAATTTTCCAGGACGGCAGGGAATGATCTGTCTACGCCGCATCCGGAATACCGCTTTCCCGGACTGCAACCTGGCGATCGCTGGTGTTTGTGTTTGCCTCGCTGGCTGGAAGCGCTCGAAGCTGGCTTCGCGCCCCAACTTGCTTTAAGAGCCACCCACATTTCTGCGATTGAACATATCTCAATGGCAGTATTATTAAAGTACGCCGTCGATGCGGACGGCTATGTGTATGAACCACCG
>JAYVNW010001016.1:0-3818 GCA_043758225.1 Candidatus Kuenenia sp.
AAAACTGAAAACTGAAAACTGAAAACTGAAAACTGAAAACTGAAAACTGAAAACTGAAAACTGAAAACTGAAAACTGAAAACTGAAAACTGAAATGTCCATTCCTGTCGCCAGCCTGACCATTGGAAACCCTACCTGGATCATTCCAGCAGTGGTGGTCGCCATCGTCGGCATCCTGCTGGCGTTGATTTTCAACCGGCAACGACTCGGCCAATCACCACTCGGACCGATCTTGCGCATTGTTGGCTTTGTGCTGCTCTGTCTCTGCCTCATGAATCCACTCTGGAGCAGTTCCCGCCCGCGATCCGGAGCGAACGTTGTCGCTGTTGTCGCTGATATCAGCCGCAGCCATCTCGTTACAACGGGCACCGCCAAAGAAACGCGAGCCGACGCATTCCTTGCTGTACTAAAAGATGGCGAAAAATCAGAACCCATCGGCTGGCTGACTCAACTCAGCCAGGACTTCGAATTACGACGCTATACCGTCGGCGATCGACTGCAGCAAATCGACCACTTTGAACCTGTCGAATTCAACGGCACGGCCTCTGGTCTGCAAACCGCCATGCGACAACTCAAAATTCGCTATGAAGGACAACCACTCGCTGGCATTATTTTACTCTCTGACGGCATCGCCACCGACGCCACGGGTTCGCTTGAAGAGCTCGCTGGCATGGCGCCCGTGTTTCCGATTTTGCCGCCCGACGATGTCTCACTTCCCGATGTTGCAATCGGTACATATTCCGTCACACAAACAGCATTTGATGACGCGCCCGTTACGATTCACGTCCAACCTGCGGCCGTCAACGTAACATCCGGCCAGGTCGTCGTCACCTTGCTCGACCCTGCCGGCACTCCCATCGAAACACAAACCCGCGACGTTAACGATTCGTCACCGCTCAAGTTTCGCCATCGCCCTACACAGGGCGGTACTGTCTTTTACAAGCTGAAAGCGGCACTCAAGGACGTTGCCGGAGCCGACGTCGCAACAGAAGCCACCAGCGTCAACAATGAACAGCTGATCGCCGTCGAACGCAGCACGATGCCGCGCAGAATTCTGTACGTCTCTGGTCGGCCCAACTGGGAATTCAAATTCCTCCGACGCGCAGTTGAGACTGATCCACAGTTGCAGATGGTGGGCCTGATCCGCATCGCTCGTAAAGAAGCAAAGTTTGATTTTCGAGGTCGCGAAGGCGCGTCTTCGAATTCGCTGTTCCGGGGTTTCGATCAGGCTGATCCGGAAACCGCTGAAGAATACGATGAACCTGTGCTTGTGCGAGTCGGGACGAAAGACGATGAAGAACTTCGCGGCGGGTTCCCCGAAAAACCAGAAGATCTTTTCCAGTACGACGCCATTGTTCTGGATGATGTCGAAGCCGATTTCTTCCTCGCCGATCAAATGAAGCTGATCTACGACTTCGTTTCACGCCGAGGCGGTGGGCTGCTCATGATGGGCGGCCAGGAATCGTTTCGTCAGGGGGATTACGATCGCACTCCGATTGGCGAAATGCTGCCAATCGATCTGAGCCGAGAAATGAAGTCGCCTGAATCCGGCGTGCGTTTGACTCTGACTCGGGATGGCTGGTTGCAACCATGGGTGCGTTTAAGATCCGATGAGATCGCTGAAGAAGAACGCCTCGGTTCGATGCCCGAATTTTTGACTTTGAACTCTGCCGCCTTCGTGCGCCCCGGAGCGGTTGTCATGGCCGAGGTTCAGGATGCCAACGAAAATCGCTGGCCCGCTCTTGTCGTGCAGCGCTTCGGCAAAGGCCGCACCGGCGCGCTATGCGTTGGCGATTTCTGGCGGTGGCGTTTGAGCGAAGGGCTTCGCAAGTTGCATGGTCTCGACGGACCAGCGCGGAATGTCGATCCCGACAAGGGTTCGACGGTTGATGGCGGGATGCCGAGTGAAGATCTTGCGGACCACGCCCGCGCCAGTCGCCAGTTGATTCGCTGGCTGGTTGCTGATGTGCCGAAGCGAATGGACGTCGTTGTCAATGAAGATTCGGCGCTTGGAACGGGCTCAGTCAAGCTGACTGCGTTCGTGCGAGGCACCGATTTCGAGGCTCGTGAAAACGCCGACGTCAAGTTTTCAGTCATCGGGCCGGATGGTCAGACGTTTGAGCTCAGCGGCGAACCATCAGATACCGTCGCTGGCCTGTTTGAGTCTTCAATCGCCGCCAGTCAGCCTGGCGCATGGCTGGTGTCTGTCAACGCCACAGTCTCCGATGACGTCGCCGCGGCGCCACTTTCCGCTTCGACGGGTTGGGCCAGTCAACCCGATCAGAAAGAAATGAGATCAGTGCAGGTCGATCATTCGTTCCTTGAACAGTTGGCAAAGATCACTGGTGGTCGAACGGTGCCGTTGAGCAGTTTGGAAAGTTTCGTCGGTACATTACCTCAGAGCAATGCGCCACTTGTTGAAATCTGGTCCTGGCCCATTTGGCATTCGTGGTGGGTATTCCTCGCTGCCATTTCTTGCTTGGCCGCCGACTGGACTCTGCGACGACGAAGGGGGCTGCCATGACCGTCACTCCTTCCTATAAACGGTGGGCATCAACCCTAATGTACGTCGTCAGTACGATTTACTTTTTAATCCCTGGTCGTGCCGCAAACGCACAACCCCCTGCCGTAACTGTCGAAACTCTAGTTATTGCCCCGGCCGTCAGGCAGCACCTTATCCTAATCATCGGAGCCTCTGGAACTGATGAGTACAAAGAAACATTCCAACTATGGGCCACGCGCTGGCAGGATGCTGCCAAACGCGCTGACGCCGATTGCACATACATTGGCGATACTGCACCAACTGCGAATGATCTCGAAAAGTTGACTACGTCCATCAGCGAAATGATTTCGGTAGAAACTACCGAACCGCTCTGGATTGTTTTCATAGGCCACGGCACTTTTGACGGACGCACCGCCAGCCTTAATCTGAATGGTCCAGATGTCTCGGCAGAGAAGATGGCCGAACTGTTAGAAACCGCCAAACGCCCAATTGCTTTCATCGCCTCAGCGTCATGTACATCGCCATTTATCAATTCCCTCTCCGCCCCCAATCGCATCATCATCAGCGCAACGAAGGACGGCAATCAAATACAATACTCGCGCTTTGGAGACGCGATGTCGCAGGCTATCGGGGGCCTCGATGCTGACATCAATCGGGACGGCCAGACGTCACTGCTGGAAGCGTGGCTGTTCGCCTCTCGCCGCACGGCTGAGTTCTATGCCACCGAAGGCCGCCTCGCGACAGAGCATGCGTTGATCGATGATAACGGCGATGCCAAAGGCACACGCGCGGAGGTCTACGACGGCGAACGCTTAAAACTCGGCATTGAAAACGCGAACCAACTTGATGGTGCTCAAGCAGCTCGCTGGAATCTCATCCGCAGCGAAGAAGAGCGACTGTTGTCGCCAGTACAACGCCAAACCCGCGACGCCCTTGAGCGGAGACTCGACGATTTAAGACTACGGAAAGCAAATACCACTGAAGCCGAGTACTTGACGGAGTTAGAGTCGATCATTGTTCCTATTGCGGAACTTTACGAGTCTCTTGAGTAGGGCATCTCACTCGGTGAGTGGCAAAAAATAAGTCCTGTACATGTGCGTACAGGACTTATGCGATTCACAGGGTTTCGGGACTTGATGAGCCAGATTATCGAACTCGTGAAGCTTTCGTTTCCTTTGGTTCTGACTTTTCTGCCTTGGCGTTCTCTCGAATGTTACCTTCTGCTGCTGCCATCAAGTATTGACCTTCCTGAATATTCTGTGGAGCAAAATAGTATTCGACCCCAAGGATTCCTCGAGTGCTCTTTGAAGCCAGGT
>JAYVNW010001017.1:0-2021 GCA_043758225.1 Candidatus Kuenenia sp.
GAATGGGCCCTCAATTTAATGAATCAAACGCTGAAGACAGGACCATCTGCAGAGAATGCTCGGCAGTACGTCCTGAAGCGGCAACTCTCGGCGGAAACCGTCAGCAACTTCAAGCTGGGTTATCACCCGGAGGACTGGAACTGGTTTCTGGAAAAGGCGAGAGGAAAATTTACACCCGCTCAACTTGTTTCTGCGGGATTGATTCGTGAACGAGACAATGGACCGGGGTACTTTGACAACCTGGTTGGTCGTTTGGTGTTTCCGATTTTTGATGAACGCGGCCGCCCGGTGGCGTTTGGAGGACGAGTGTTGCCCGGCGGCAACATTGAAAGTGACGCGAAATACTGGAACAGTTTAGAGAGTGCAATTTTTCAAAAACGACGAATGCTGTTTGCTTTCAATATGGCTCGAGACGCCGTTCGGGAGAGCAAAACAGCGATCATCGTGGAAGGATACATGGATTGCATCGCTTGTCATCAGGCTGGTGTTAAGAACGCGGTTGCCACGCTTGGGACCGCAATGACCGAAGAACATGTGCGTTTTTTGCGACGTTTTGCAGAAAAAGTTGTATTGGTTTACGACAGTGATGCCGCAGGACAACAGGCGGCAGAACGATCAATTTCGCGATTTCTTGCTCAGGATCTTGATCTTCGTGTCCTGAATGTTCCGTCAGGCAAGGACCCTGCGGATTACCTTGAAACACATTCATCAGAGGATTTCTACAAGCTTATCAACACGGCTCCAGAAGCGTGGGAATACAAATTGCAATCCATTCTGCGACGCACGGATTCACAATCCGTGGCTGGGCGTCAGCAGATTCTGAATCAGATGTTGGAGTTCCTGGCTGAGTCGCAGGGACTTGCTGGAACAGTTCGCGAAGACATGATTCTTCGCAGCGTGTGCTGGCGGGTTCAGGTCGATGAAAGAACGGCTCGCCAGCAGTTGAAGGACATTCGCAACAAAACAGACAAGAAAGGTACGTTTCGCCGGGACGCTGATCGGCAGCCGACCGGGGTTGCACCTCGTCCCGAAAACGCCATGGAGCGAGCGGAACGAGAGATTCTGGAGATTATTCTGACTTGTCCGGAAACCGTCGATTTCATTCGGCACCACATCGGTGCGGATGACTTCGAAAATGTGCGACATCAGCGGCTGCTGGCGTTGTGCATCGACCTGTGGAAGGAAGACGGAGACCTTCCTGAACTCAGCCGATTGATCATTGCCGCGGAATCAGATTCAGATCTTCTAAGTCTGATCAACGCAGTGGTGGATTCGGCTGAAGAGAAAGGGATTTTCAGACTCATGCTGGCCCAGCCGGACCAGCATGAGCAAAGCGGTGCTTCGGTACCAAACCATCTGGAACGGGTTCTCGGACCCATACTGGAACGGCGAGAAAAACGACTGAACCTCGTGTCGAAACAATTATTGTCTCAACCGGCTAAGCCCGTGAGCGAACTCGACGACGACACAAAAGACGCGCTCCGCCGACTTTACAATTTTCGTCAAAGTCAAATGGGTCATCCTTCTTCCATGAAGTAAGACTGTCGTCACTTGATGTGGCGGTTTTTTGCCATCACGGCACGTTAGCTGCATAACATCAACTGAAGACCATAAGAACCACAGGAGCCAAACATGTACCGCCTTGATGAAACCCTTCGCCAACTGATCGAAACCGGCCTGAAACAAGGACATCTGCTGTTTTCGCAGGTCAATGCATTTCTGCCGGACGAAGCGACCGATCCGCAGCAGTTAGACAATTTGATCAGCTGTCTCGAAGAATTGAACATGCAGATCGTCGCCGATCCGTTAAAGGATGACACCGGTGAACCCCTCGCGCTCCGCAAGAAACGCCGTCCAGAAATCAGGATCGACGGCGAAGAATCCTCACGCGGCACGGAAGACCCGATTCGGATGTATTTGTCGCAGATGGGCGAGATTCCGCTGTTGACCCGCGAAGAAGAGATCTTCCTTGCCAAGCAGATCGAAGTGTCTCGCCGCCGTTTCCGACGTGCTCTGCTGAC
>JAYVNW010001018.1:0-2706 GCA_043758225.1 Candidatus Kuenenia sp.
TGAAACCTGGAGATTTGCACAAATTGAATCGCTGAATTCCACGAACAACTGCACAGCTTTCCCATTTGGTGGGCTGGCAACTCCGACTTGCGGCACTAGGGCCTTCCTGCCGGGAAGGACTGCGCAGCGTCGCTGCGACTTGGGACTAAACATGTTTGGACATTGAAATCCTGTCGTTGGCGATCACGACACGGTGTTTTGTTTCGCCATGTGACGTACCCCTGACCTTTCGCCTTACGGCGAATGGAATTCAATCAAGGTACCTGGCACCGCGATTCGGATTCGTGCCGAGATTCGACATTTCTCGGAGCAGGCGTTACTTAGCGACCCAGGGGATTCCATCTTCAAATGGTATCGACGGAGTGCTGGCCTCCGGATTCGACGGCGTAAGCGAGAAACTCGTGTCCGACGAGGTCGAGACGGTTGACGCTTTGGTCAATACGTATTTGCCTGGATCCAGATCCGATTTGCTGCTCTGTTTTTCTTCCGTGTCCGCTTGAGGGAATAGCCGGGCCAAAGTACTGGCGTCCCGCTCTGATCCCACAGCGATGGGAGGCACATCGTCGTCGCTCGTTCTCCGGATGTTGGACGTGAGGTTGTCATAGATTGATGAATTCTGCCCATAAGATGGACTGGGCGGCGCCACCGGTGCATTTCCAGGTGCGCTGTTATTGGGGAGGACATCGCCGGAGCCGCGACCCAGTTCGATTTGCATAAATGTGGGAGGCCCGTAGCCTGAATTTACAGGGATCTGCAGGTAGCTCCCGCGTCCTGCCGTACTGCCGACGGGAACCTGAAGGTATCCCGTTTGGCCGTTCCCCACACCAACCGGAAGCGAAAGGTATGAACTTTGACCCGTTGTGGCTCCGCCCAAACCACTGGCCCCCAGTACATTCATGATGCTCGGAATGGGATTGCTACTTGTGGACGACATATTGGTTGAATATGCCAAATTGCCGGGGTACGCACCAAAACTCGGACTCACACCAAAACTCGGACTCACACCATAGTTCGGATAGGCTGCATAGCTGGAGTAAGTTTGGCAGCGGGGATATGTCCCATAACTCGAATAGTTCCCGTAGCTGCCATAGCCCGGATCGCTCACATAACCTCGCGGGTAATACGAATACGACCTTTGATAATAGGAATAGCCTCCATGTTGGGAGAAACACCTCGAGCGCCAGTTATGGGCAGACACTTCATTGAACGATCCTGCAAAAAACAAGATCGCCAGGGCAACGGATGGAATTGTTTTCATTGTACTTTTCCCTAATGATTGTGTGGATGATCGTCCCGGTGGTGGTCGTTCATGTAGCGTCGGTAGTGCAGATCTTTTTGTAATTGCGCCCGAGCGTTGCTGTGATCGTGGAGAGCCCCAGCTTCAAGCAGCTCCGCCAATTCGCGAGAATAATGCTCGAACATATACGCCTTGTTCACAAAATCCTGATCGTGGCTGGAATCGGCGACCTTCTTCAGGGCAGGGAATTGCTGCTCTCGAATTCGCAGCACTTCTGCGGCGAGGGGTCGATCCATGCTCTTGACCGCCATCGCGATCTTGTCCACATCTTCGACGAGTTGGGCATAAGCCATGACGGCGGTTGTGGAATCGCCGTTCCCTCCCGCAGTCGGCTTAAATTCGATCGTCTGTTCCGACTTGCTGCGGGTGGCGACAGCCAGATTGTCATAGGTGAGTTCTGCACGGAACAGGCGCGGTTCGCCGTCGGAAGGGGAGATCGCCTGATTGACGCGAAATTTGATGAGCAAACGGCGTTCTTCGCCACTGGTCAGATCGCCCAGTGACTCTTCCAGAACCCCGGGCTGAAATGCCTCTTCGTGCCCATAGACATGCTGCACCTCCACGCCCGGGGGAATGGTCATCTTCAGCCTGACATTCTGTGTCGAGACTGCGAGCAGTGCACCGAGTTCTTGCTGCACGGCGGTGGGGATTTGGTCCGGGTTGGCGGCATAGACGTAATGTCCGCCCCCGGCCTGAGCCATGCGGGTCAACAGTGCTTCATTGAAATCCGAGCCGACGCCAATCGTGGTGAGGCCAATTCCTCGCTGCTTCGCGCGCTCCACTAATGCAACAAGTCCATTAATGTCGGTAACCCCCCGGTTGGCAATTCCGTCTGTCAGCAGCACCACATGATGCTGGCCAAGCTCCGCGAGGCGTTTGTCTAACTGAGCGCATCCTTCCAGAAAGCCTCCACTGATGTTGGTGTCGCCAATCGCCGTCAACTCGTCGATCCTGTGATGCAGGTATTCGCGATTGACCACCGGATGCATCGGCACCATGATCTGCACTTCGTGGTTGTAGGCCACCAGGGAGGCAAAATCGTGAGGCGTTAAGTTGTCGGCGAGCAAGTGCCCTGCCTTGCGGACAAAACCCATCTTGGAGTCAATATTCATCGACCCCGATCGATCGAACACAAGGGAGAGATTGAGCGGTTCACGCTCCGTCTGTTTAATCTCCGGACCCCGCAGACGCAGGCGAACATAAAAACTCTGACCCGGCTGAGGCAAGTTGTGATGGCTAGCTTCGATCCGCCAGTCGATGTCACCCGCCGCCAGCTCCTTCACCGTGTCCTGAGCCACCGTGGCAGAAACCAAGCTGACCCAGACCATTAATCCGGCAAACAAACAAGTCCTCATTGACTTCCGCCTGACTTCCTTGATCACCGCACAAGAGTCTGTTCGCACAGATGT
>JAYVNW010001019.1:0-8487 GCA_043758225.1 Candidatus Kuenenia sp.
TGAATCGCGTTAACTCAACCGATTCACGGCTATTCCATGTGAAGTATTTGGAAACGAACAAAGTTCCCGATTGGATCACGAAATCTTGCCCAGTATTAGCTGGCTGTGCCCGGGTATGCAACAACTCCCTACGAATGGTGTTTTTTTCGAAACGGTCAGCGATTTTGGTACTCGCAACCGCTTGGATTTCTGATGACCGACAGTAATAGTACCGCAGCACTTATTTTCAGATGTGGGATTGCTCGGAGCGAATATGAATTCAATCTGCCAGATGCGGCCAATAGCCGCGAGCGATTTGGCACGGACTACGATTCAATCCGATGCTCTGGTCGCGTTTTCATAGACGAGTGAGCAATCGACGTGCAAAGTCGTTGGAATTGCTGCTGGACATTCTTTACGGCATCAAACGATGCAGACTTCGCATCGCGCGTTGTGCATTAATGATCTCCAGCGATTCCGGGATAGCGGCGACAAAGCGAACTAACTGGGAAGTAGAGCAGCCAAGGGCAGCTGCAGCACGCTTAACATTGAATTCTTTCGCATCGATTGCGTCCAGCGCTTCAGCCAGCATTATTGGAAAATCATCGTGACGATCACTGCAGGAAATCTTCTGATTGCGGCAACGAGACTGCCACAGAGATGATGGATTCACTTCGGTGTGACCGACTGAACGAACTCGAATCGCCAGCAGCAGCCTCAGACGCGAGATGGCAACTTGACGATTCTGTTCCTGACTGCGGCGCTCGGCGGCAAATGAGATAATTCCGGTCGGACGATGAGTGATCTCGATCGCCGTCTCAACTTTATTTCGATGTTGTCCACCTGGACCGCTATGGCGCGTCCGCCGGATGTCGCACTGTTGCAGCAGCGCGTCAACTGGCAGCTTTACCGGATGCAAATCGTACGTGCGGAAAGAGTTTTGGTCGTCTTCAGCCATCTCCGCAGTCTCGCACGTCAACCGATGCTCTGGAATCCCATCGCGGTAAATCGGGGCATTTCGATCGCATCAAGAATCTTGACGGCATTAATTGTATCGAATGCCAGGATGACACGGCGAGCCCCCTGAGCGTCGGGTGTCTTACGTTCGATTAACAGCAAATCCCCGGACAACATGAAGCTGCAAAACGGAATGGATTCGCCAAACGTCGTTACTGCAAGTCCGGACTTTGGAATGCTCACCGGCCACTCCGCGAATATGCGACGCATATCTTTTGCTGCACCAGTCGACATCAACATCTTCCTTTGAACCCAGAAATTTGTAGTACCAACTCTTCTTCGGCGCACTTGCAATAGCGACTGAAGTAGTAGCGTGCCAGCGCTACGACTTCACCCATGAAATATTAGGTGCTGCGGGGCGACCTTACCCCTAGATTACACACAATCCGCAGATTGGATAAATCAACTAGAGTCGAAATGCGAACTAGCCGTCAGCGGCATTCGGGAACCTCGGCTACGCAAGTTCAGCTCACTTCGAACGATAAGCGCCTTATTCGGAGACGCAAGCTGAACCTGCGACTACCGGTCTACGTCAGTGCCTTTTGTCATGAAGACTCCCCTGTGTCAACGGTTGCCGCCGCGCCATTTGACTGGAAAACACTCAGCAGCACTTCTGTTGCATCGGTGCAGTCAGAACTGCTGCCCACGTCAATTGAATTGCCCGCACTGCCGCATGCGGTGATAGAATTCGTCCAGAAAGCAGCCGGCCCGAATTTTGACGTTAAAGAACTTGCTGCGATCGTTGAAAAAGATGGAGCTCTGACTGTTGAACTGCTGAAACACGTCAACTCTGCCGTCTACGCAATGAAGAATCCAGTCCGAAATGTTCGCGATGCAATCGTGCATATCGGTATCAATGCAGCTCGACTGCATCTGCTGGCAGTGGGCATGAAGGCCGCCACGAGAGCCTTAAAAACAAAGTTAATCAATCAACGCAACTTCTGGAACGAATCGCTGCAACGAGCTCTGTTTGCCCGCGAAGTTGCGAAGAGCATGAAGCTTGACACTGGGCTGGCATTTCTCGGCGGCCTGCTTCAGGACTACCTGCTGCCCGTGCTTACAAATAACTACGACAAGCAGTACCTTCAGTTTCTCGACGTTCCGCTCGGACAAGGAAAAGACCTTTTTTCATGGGAGCGAGAGACCTTTGGCTTTGACCACGCGTCAGCGGGAGCACACTTCGCAGCACAATGGCATTTCCCACCCGATTTGTTGTGCGCGATCTTCTTCCATCATTCACTGGAATCGTCACTTCAGGGAACTCATGCTGAGATCTTTAAATTGTTTCCCATTGCTCTGGCATCGCTTCTTCCAGATCAACTGCATCAGTCTCCGGCTGGATTTCGAACGCTGATCCAAGTTGCACAGCATTGCAGCGCTTTTGATCTCAAGCAAGTCTGCCAGACCGTCGATGTCGAGCAAATGAAATTGGCCGAAGGATACGACATCCCAAATCATTTGAGTCATCTTCTTGAAAAGACTGAACGCGCCATGGCTATCGGCGACGAATGACACAATTGAGTGCGGGAATCAAGCATTGGCGAACAGTCAATGTTGCACGTCATTCACTTGGCAACGTGACCGCCCTACAGCAAAAAAGAGTTCCCATTGGCACGATGTCGCATCCCGATCCCAGGAAAGAAATTGAGCAGGTTCGCGCCACTTTGACTCAATTCTAAATGGCTTCTACACTCGCCCGACAATTATGTGAAACGTATTTTGTTACTAGTCCAAAATCTTGTCAGAGGACGTTGCTAGGTGCCTCAACGAAAGTCTGAGACTTCACAGCAGCGCCATTCGCGAGTTTCCCAGGTCGCTCAGGCATATCGCACGGCACACGAAGTAATCTCGGGAGCCGTTTCGATGGCTGTGATGACAGGCGGAGGTTACTGGCTGGATCAAAAATTTGATTTTTCACCAGTGTTGACAATTTGTGGCGCTTGTCTTGGTTTCGTCGCTGCTGGAATTTCACTCCGAGTTCTTCTTCGGCGACTGGATCTTGAATCTGCGAAACGGCGGGCAGGCGGTTTGAAAGAGAGGGAGTCGAGGTCGAATGAATAGTCGTCCTCTCTTCAATAGTTTCCGAGCGGCTGTTTGGTTGACGTTCGTAATGGCAATCGGATGGGTTGTGTGTTTCTGGCCTGCCAGATTCCTGCGACCGGAAACGGGTGTCTTGTGGATGACACTTGCAGCGTTTTGCTGTTTAGTTCCTGGCTGGATCGTTGTTTTCCTTTCTCGACTCGCTATCTTCCGAAACGAGTTGGCGGTAATGCTGATTCAGACTTTGTTTCGGCTTAGTTTTGTATCGGCTGTCGCATTGTTTGTAGCAATGTCGCGACCGGGAATTGGCATTGCGGACTTTTTTGGCTGGCTGATTGGCTTCTATTTGCTGGCCTTGGCAACAGAAACATTTCTTAATCGGGCAGACAGTTCTAGATCCGGATAATAGATGCCTGTGTGTATTCGCGTTCAAGGCTGAGCCAATCACAAGGTCTATTCATTCCGTTTCTTTGAATCATTTTTATATTCTGTCAGGTGTATCGCAGATTTATGTTTTCAGGCGATGAGCACAAAGAAGATGTTTTTCATCACGTACGCGATGCGGTCGGTTTTGACCTGCCGCGTGGAGCGATGGATGAGCATGGGCATGGTCTGCTTGATTATACCTTACCGAATATCTGGGGATTCCAGCTCTCCAAATTCATGGTACTACAGGTCGTTGCGGCTTTGATTGTGTTTATAGTTTTCTGGGGGCTGGCGCGTCGGATTCGGTCTGGACAACCCCCAAAAGGTCGATTCTGGAATTTCTGGGAAACACTGGCTCTGTTTATTCGGGACGAAGTTGTCCGGCCAACGATCGGTGATCATGACGCTCATCATCACGAAGATCATCATGGGAATGTTCATGTCGATCTTCATACTGGTCATGCGGCCCATACAAATGATTATGGATCCCATCCGGCAGACAAATATCTGCCATTTATTTGGAGCTGCTTCTTTTACATTCTGATTTGTAATTTACTGGGTGCTATTCCTTTTTTGGGGTCGGCAACCGGAAATCTTAATGTGACGGGCATTTTGGCGATCTCGGCCTTTGTGGCCACCGTGTTTTATGGCTTTAAAGCCATGGGGCCGAGTGGATTCTTCCAGAATATGATGCCGGATACCGGTGTTCCCGGTGCTTTCGGTTCGGTGCTGACTATTGGGATTTTTGCGATCGAACTCTTTGGTTTCTTTATCAAGCATTCCGTGCTGGCAGTGCGATTATTTGCCAACATCATGGGTGGTCATACTGTTATCGCCGTGATTCTCGGCTTTATAGCTCAAGCCGCTCACGAGGGCATTTTGCTATGGGGATGCGTCACGGCTGGGAGCATAGTTGGACAGGTGTTTATCGGCTGTCTTGAATTGTTTGTGGCATTTCTGCAAGCCTATGTATTCGCGTTTCTCGCGACAATATTTATTGCAGGTTCTGTTCATAAGCACTGATGAGTTCTGGTGGTTTGGGTTCGTCTTTTAGGGTGCATGGCAGGGCGCATCACACCATATTTGGTTGGTTTGCCTCCGTGCGTTGTTACCGTACTGAGAGGAGTTTTCACGTGAGTCGATTTGTCCGATTGGCCTGTTTGGTTCTGGCTGCATTTGTGGCGGTATCCGTGCCTGCGATGGCACAGGATGGCGGTACTTCAATCAGCTTCTCTGGTTCGTTTGGTGCCGGACTTGTGCTTCTGGGGGCTGGGTTCGGAATCGCAAAGATCGGCGCTGCTGCAGTTGAGAGCATGGCTCGTCAACCAGAAGTTGCTGGTGACATTCGCGGTGCCATGATCGTCGCAGCAGCATTGATTGAAGGTGCGACATTCTTCGCGCTTATCGTTTGTCTGGTTGCGAAATCTCAATAAGTGCCCAACGAGTAAGTGGATTAGGTTGCTGCTAGGTGTTAAGCGTTCTTACTTTTTGTGCGGTGCTGCAATGACTCGATCATTCTCTTTGTGGATATTGCTTTCAGCCGTCATGGTTGTGGCAGCATTTACATGTATCGCCTCAGAATCCGCATCTGGTGACGAGCGTGTCTCGGCCGAAAAAGATTCTGGAGACGATCACAAAAAAACTGATGCAAGTGATTCTTCGCCTAAAGATCATAATGCGAAGCAAACTAACGATCATCACGCAGAAGAGGCTGGTCCTCCGATGGAGTTCACCCGAGACTTGGCTCTCTGGTCGCTTGTGGTCTTTGTGTTGTTCGTCTTCATTCTAAAGAAGTTTGCATGGCTTCCTATGATTGAAGGCTTGGACAAACGGGAAGCTGGCATCCTGAAAGCCATCAGCGATGCAGAAGAGGGTCGACGGAAATCTCAGGCAATGCTCGCTGAGTACGAGCTGAAGCTCAAAGCTGCTGAGCAGACGGTGCAAGCGATGGTTGCAGAAGCTCGGCGTGATGCTGAACGAACTAGCCAGGATTTACTTGCGAACGCACAGCGGGAAGTCGAAGCGGTTAAGGAGCGTGCGAAGGACGATATTCGTCAGGCAAAAAATACCGCTCTGGCGGAAGTATTTACTCAAATGAATTCACAGGTCGTGCTGGCTACAGAGCATGTTCTCGGGCGTGCTTTGCAAGATAGCGATCAAGATCGTCTGGTAGGTCAGGCTCTGGCTGCCATTAGTCGCTGATGGCGATTAGAATCTCAGATTTCTACTTCTAAAATTGAAATCTGACAATGGTCATTTGAGATTGGTTATTGCTCAATTGAGTTTTGGAATCCGTTATGTTTGATACCAGCATAAAGCAACGTTCTGACAGTGCACTGGAAGATCCTGTCGCATTGGCTGTTGCGACGATGTATGCTCGGTCCTACATGATCTCCGCTGCTCAAAATGGCGTAGCAAGTCCGGAAGAAGAACTCAATTCCCTGATGAATGATGTTCTTGGGAAGAATCCTGAGTTCAATAATCTGTTGATGTCTGATTCTGTGGGGCGTGACGACAAACTGGGCATCGTGGATCGAGTCATCGCTCCAAAATCGTCGGAGTTTTTCGCAAATTTCCTACGAGTTCTGATTCGGCACGGTCGAGTTACGATGCTGCCGATGATTCAGAATGTTCTTGGTCGATTACAGGAAGTCGCTGCTGGGAAGCAGCGAGTTCGTGTACGAAGTGCCAAGCCACTGTCGGAGAGTTCACGATCTCAGATTCGTGAGCATTTACAAAGCAAAATGGGGTTTGAGCCTCTCTTGCAGGAAACCGTCGATGCGTCGTTGATCGGTGGCATGATCCTGCAAGTTGGTGATACTATTTATGATTCATCCCTGCGATCCCGGCTAAAGCAGCTGAAGAGTCGTCTGGTGGAGAAAGCATTCAATGAAATTCAAAGCGGACGAGATCGCTTCAGTCATCCAGAAGGAGATTGAAGACTTTCGCGGTCAAATTCAGACCGCAGAAGTTGGTCGCGTGATTGAAGTCGGTGACGGCATTGCTCGTTGCACCGGGCTTTCCACGGCGATGTCGGGCGAGATGTTGGAATTCTCGAACGGCACTCGCGGACTCGCGTTCAACCTTGAAGAAAACAGCGTCGGGGTCGTGATTCTTGGGGATTACCTCAAAATCAAAGAAGGCGACGAAATTCGCTCCACCGGTAAGCTGTTGTCTGTGCCGGTCGGGGAAGCCCTGCTTGGTCGCGTGGTCGATCCACTGGGAAATCCGCTGGACGGTAAGGGGCCAGTACTGACCCCTCATTCACGACCTGTAGAATGGCAGGCTGCGGGAGTAGCCGAACGACAGCCAGTGAAAGAGCCGTTGCAAACCGGCATCAAAGCCATCGATGCAATGACTCCCGTCGGACGCGGACAACGCGAACTGATCATCGGAGACCGTAAGACCGGCAAAACGGCGATCGCGATTGACACCATTTTGAATCAGAAGGACACGGGCGTTATTTGCGTTTATGTCGCCTGTGGTCAGCGTGGTTCATCAGTGGCCGGCGTTGTCGAAATCCTGCGTCAGAATGGCGCACTCGATTACACCATTGTGGTTGCAGCGAGCAGTGCTGACCCGGCACCACTTCAATACATCGCGCCTTACGCTGGTGCGGCGATGGCCGAGTACTTCATGTATCAGGGTAAACATACTCTGGTCGTTTATGATGACCTGTCCAAACAAGCTGTTGCTTATCGTCAACTCTCGTTATTGATGCGTCGTCCACCAGGACGCGAAGCGTTTCCGGGTGACGTTTTCTACTGCCACAGCCGTTTGCTTGAACGAGCCGTTAAGCTCAACAAGGAACTGGGTGGCGGATCAATGACGGCACTGCCAATCATTGAAACCCTTGAAGGTGAAGTTTCTGCCTATATCCCAACGAACGTGATTTCAATCACGGACGGACAGATCTACTTGGAATCAGACTTATTTTGGAAGGGTATTCGGCCTGCCATTAACGTCGGTGTGTCCGTCAGCCGCGTGGGTGGTAACGCTCAGAATAAAGCGATGAAAAAAATCGCAGGAAGTCTGCGTCTCGATCTTGCGGCGTTTCGAGAACTGGAAGCGTTCGCGCAGCTCGGAACAGAACTGGACAAGGCAACTCAATCGCAGCTTGACCGTGGCTACCGGATGGTTGAACTGCTGAAACAGCCACAGTTTGGACCATTGCATGTTGCCGACCAGGTTATCGCGATCTACGCCGGTGCAAAGGGTTTTTTCGACAAAGTTCCAGTGAACAAAGTCCAGGAAACCGAACGTCAACTGCATGAGTTCATGCGTACAGAGCATGCTGATATGCGGGACAAACTCGTAGCCGAAGCAGCACTGACAGAAGAAATTGAAGGCATGTTAAGAAAGGCATTGGATGCCTTCATAGCACGACTGGCATCAAAAGCTTAAAATCTTGGCTGGCAAACGGCAGCACGACAGTCCCATGTGCGTCGCAGTGGTCGCGTAACTCGGAGGGCTGACGCCGAGCCGCTCGCTTTACAGGTGTGATTGTTTCATGGCTAACAGACGCTTACTCGTCAAACGGCTTAAAGCGGTGCGCAACATCCGCAAGATCACGCGCACGATGGAGCTGATTGCGACCAGTCGCTTCAAAAAAGCAATGGATCGCGCTACCGAAGCTGCTGAGTACACGCGCAAGATTTCCGAAATCGTCGGGGATCTTGGACGAGCAAACCTTAAATTTTCGCATCCATTGCTTGAACGCCGAGCGGAAGAAAAACGCAGTGTATTGCTTGTCCTCACGGCAAATCGAGGTCTGTGTGGCGGATATAACGCAAGCGTTTTGCGTCAGACACTTGCTCATATTCGTACCTTGAAAGAAAAAGGAATCGAATATCAATTGGAGGTTTCAGGCAAACGCGGAATCAAGTTTTTAAACTATCAGAAAGTGCCAATTCACACGCAATACACAACGTTTGAAGATCAGCCTTCATTCGCAGCCGTGGATGTACTGGGCACTCGATACGTCGAGGATTTCATCGCAGGTCGAATTGATCGGTTAGATGTTGC
>JAYVNW010001020.1:0-6233 GCA_043758225.1 Candidatus Kuenenia sp.
GTTTCGATGATCGTGCCCTGGTGCATCGCTGGTAGGAATCCAGCGTTCCAGTTACCCGCGCCGCCGGGTGGCAAGCCTCGCACGTCCGGCAAAACAACAAACGATGGCAGATTGTTGGTCTCGCATCCAAGGCCGTACGTCACCCACGATCCCATGCTGGGAAATCCTGGTCGGATGAATCCACTGTTCATCATGAACATAGCGGGACCGTGAAGAGCGGATTTGTTCTGCATCGAATAGATAAATGCCATGTCATCGACGTGCTGGCTCATCTCAGGAAACAATTCGCTTAGCCAGCGACCACATTCGCCTTGCTGCCGAAATCGCCAGAAGCTTTTTGCGTAAGTTCCTGCGACACCGGCAAAAGTCTGCTTACCGAGTTCTGCGTCAAAGGATTGTCCGTGAACGCGTTCCAATTGCGGCCGATAATCCCACGTATCAACGTGACTCATTCCGCCCGGACAGAAGATCTGAATGACGCAGTTTGCCGTCGGGCGATGGTGGCATTCACTGCCAGGCGTTGGTGCGAGTCCAGCTTGGGGCTTGCGCTGCTCGCTCGAGAACGCGGATTCGCTGCCAAGAATAGCCGCCAGTGCCGTCGCGCCGAAGCCGTCACCAAGACTACTCAAGAATTGTCTGCGAGAATTCTGGTTCCGAGGCGACTTTTTTGAGTTCATATTCGCTCTCTCCCTGCCTCTGGACTCCGGGAATAGAAATGTACGTTCAAGCGTGAAGCCATATCAACCGGGAGGATATTATCGTCAGTTGAATTTTCCGGAACGCAAATACCAGCAGGATAATGATAATCACCAATGGCGGCGAGGCGTCTATGTTCATTGGCATCGACAGTTTCTGCATCCGATGCTGAAAGCGTTTGATGCTCCAAGTCGTGAAGAATGCACAGCTCAGCCTCCAAAGTCGAACACGGCCATGGCTGCGCTGGTGTTAATGAATGATCCGACCTTCGTTGAAGCTGCGCGTGCTTTTCAGCACAAATACTTGATAGCGAAAGCAAAGCCGATGACGGTCGATTGAACTGGGAATTTCACCATACGGTGACTTGCAAGCCCACATCGTCGGAGATCAGCGGGCTCCGCAGATTGCTCAATGAAAATCGTGAGTCCTTTACGACGCGGCCTGAGGATATTACGGCATTTCTCAACGTCGGCCTGACAAAGCAATCTCACGATTTTGATTCAAGAGAATTCGCTGCCTGGACTGCTGTTTGTCGAGCGATATTAAATTTGCCTGAAACAAACTCAAGGAGTTGACCGCATGCTGCATTTGCTTGGCATCGATCATCATCAATTTTCTGTCCCGTTTCAAGGGATTGACATGCAACTTACCGGCGTGGAGCCCGCCCGCGTGCTAAAGGACGTGCTAACCTCGTAACTCCTCAATCGATCTGTTATGTCACAACGAGAATGCCCTAGCAATTTGTGGCCTTCAACTCGCTCCATGTCTACCGCCCAGTCACACACTGACAATCCGATGTCGAGGCAGTTTGCTACTGGGGGAAATCGCCGTCGACTTTTCACTTACCACAAAAGTGCAGGTATGACTTCCTGCATCAGGCGCAAGCCTGTATTTTTCGTCCACACTAACGACGAGAAGAAAACCAATCAGCATAACACGGAATTCACTGATATGACCGATTCATCCCCGTCCACTCACCGAGATTTCGTTCGTCAGATGATTGAAGATGATCTGGCGTCCGGCAAATGGGATGGACAAGTTCAAACACGATTTCCTCCTGAACCCAACGGCTACCTGCACATTGGTCATGCCAAATCGATCTGTCTGAACTTTGGTATTGCCAAAGAATATGGCGGAAAATGCAATCTGCGCTTCGATGACACAAACCCAGAGAAGGAAGAGACTGAGTACGTCGATTCGATCATGGAAGACGTCCGCTGGCTCGGCTTCGACTGGGAAGATCGTCTGTTTTATGCTTCCGACTACTTCGAACAGATCTATCAGTGGGCTGAACAACTGATTCGGGATGACAAGGCCTACGTCTGCAGCTTGCCATTGGAAGAAATTCGAGCCGGGCGAGGAACTGCGTCGGAACCGGGCACGGACAGTCCGTATCGCAGTCGTTCTGTCAATGAAAACCTGGACCTGTTTCGACGCATGAAAGCCGGTGAATTCCCTGACGGAACTCATGTGCTGCGAGCCAAGATCGGCATGGCAGAAAAACACATGTTGCTGCGTGATCCGATCATGTATCGCATTCGTCATGCGGAACATCATCGCACCGGTGCAAAGTGGTGTATCTATCCAACGTACGATTATGCTCACGGTCAGTCGGATGCGATTGAGAAGATTACACATTCCATTTGTACGCTGGAATTTGAAAACCACCGACCTCTGTACGATTGGTACTGCTCCGCGCTAGGCATTCATCATCCGCAGCAGATTGAATTCAATCGACTGAATCTCACGTACACGATGATGAGCAAGCGTCGTCTGCTGGAACTCGTGCAGGGCAACTTCGTGACCGGCTGGGATGATCCTCGCATGCCGACCATCTGCGGTCTGCGACGGCGCGGCTACACGCCGGAAGCCATTCGAGCCTTCTGTGCCTACGTCGGTGTCACCAAGCACAACGCAACGATGGATATGGTTGTCCTGGAAAACCACATCCGCGAAGATCTCAACAAACGAGCCGAACGCCGGATGGCAGTGCTGAATCCGGTAAAGGTCGTGATTACGAATTATCCGGAAGGACAGTCCGAGGAAATGGACGCGATCAACAATCCGGAAGACGCGACAGCGGGAAGTCGCACAGTGCCCTTCAGCCGTGAGTTGTACATTGAGCGTGAGGACTTCATGGAAGAGCCTCCAAAGAAATTCTTCCGCCTGTCGCCTGGCAAAGAAGTTCGTCTTCGCTGGGCCTATTTCATTACCTGCACGGGCGTCGTCAAAGGTTCCGCAGGAAACATCACGGAGATTCATTGCACCTACGACCCCGCGACCAAAGGCGGAGATGCTCCCGATGGACGCAAGGTGAAAGCCACGCTTCACTGGGTTTCAGCAAAGCATGCCGTGAAGGCTGATGTGCGAATGTACGATCATTTGTTCGTAACTGAAGATCCCGATAACGTTTCAGATCCGGCACTCGACTGGAAATCGAATTTCAATCCAACCTCGCTGCAAGTGATTGATAACGCGATGCTTGAGCCATCGCTGGCCACAGGCAAACCGGGCGACAGGTTTCAGTTCGAACGTATGGGCTATTTTTGCATCGATGCCGATACATCATCAGAACGATTGGTTTTTAACCGTACGGTGACGTTGAAAGATCAATGGACGAAGGAACAGGCAAAAGGATGACCTCATGCATCGTCTAGTGTCGGGATTGAGATTCTTAAATGATAGGCGGCATCGTTATGGACAAAGACTCAGTTGCACAATCAATGAAAGCAGCAACAAGGGTCGCGATCGTTGCGATGATTCAGTTCGCACTCTCGTGAACGATCTCCGTGTTCTGTTATTCCGGCAAGTTTCAAATTTCGATGATGTTACGTGCCGTTTTCGTTGGCTTCTGATCCTTTTGCCGTCCGGAGGATTCTGTAATGACCAGAGTGCTCGTTCTTATCCCGACCGAGTTCGAATTGGAGAAACTGCGGCCACTTCTTGCTAACTCAGTAGCGCGGGCGGACGGCTTGATTTTGACATGCGGATTCGGGCCAATCGTGGCAGGAATTCGAACGACGCAACTGCTGGCGCTCTGCAATCCGCGAGCTGTAGTACTCGTCGGGATCGCGGGAGCACTGGGGCCGCAACTGCCGATTGGGACAGCCACGGCGTTTTCTAGAATTGCCTGTTACGGAATCGGCGCTGGCAGCGGATTGGACTTTGAAACAGCGGGTGACCTGGGTTGGCCGCAGTGGATCAATCCGGAGTTTGGTGAGTCGTTCGGCGATGTGATCGAAACAACAGTCGGGTCTGATCCTGGCACCTCAGCGGGCTCGATGCTGCTCACGGTCTGTGCGGCGTCGGGTAGCACCGAAGACGTCGCGCACCGGCTCAATAAATTTCCGTATGCGGATGCAGAAGACATGGAAGCATTCTCTGTTGCGCTGGCGTGCCGCATGGCCAGAATTCCGCTGACCGTGATCCGCGGAATTTCCAATTTGGCAGGCGATCGCAACAAAACCAACTGGAATGTCGCTGCCGCGCTCGAGTCCGCAGCAGAACTGGCGGCGTTGAGGATCTCCATATGACCAGAATTCATCTCGGCATTTCCACTTGTCCGAACGATACATTTGCGTTCCACGGCCTGATGACTCGAAAGGTCGATTGGCGCGGCCTGACGTTCGATGTTGAACTGATCGACATTCAACAGCTCAACGATCGCCTTTTTGTCGGTGATTTTGACGTTGCCAAGGCCAGCTTCCATGCCGCACTATTGCTTGCTGACAAAACGGTTGTACTGCCGTCCGGTTCAGCCCTTGGCTTCGGTGTCGGGCCGTTGTTATTGTCTGCTCATGCGGACGAACGGCCAGAAAATAATAATCAGGTAACGCTATGCCCCGGTCAGCATACGACTGCTGCGTTGCTGTTTCAGTTATTCTATGCGCATTCAACTCAGGTTCGACACGTTGTGTTTTCGGACATCATGCCGGATCTGAGACATGGCAAAGCCGACTTTGGTGTCTGTATCCATGAAGGTCGCTTTACATGGCAGAGCGAAGGACTTGAACTCGTCGAAGACCTCGGCACACGCTGGGAACGGGAAACATCCTGCCCTCTTCCGCTTGGTGGAATTATCGCTCGCACGACACTCAGCGCCGAAACAATCGCTACCGTTCAGGCGGTGCTCTACGATTCGCTGCAGCTTGCCTTATCGGATCGCAATGCCACTCTTCCCACGATGCACAAATACGCGCAGGAGTTTGATGACGACGTTCTGATGCAACATGTAGATTTGTACGTTAATGATTGGACCATCAATCTCGGAGATGTTGGCAAGAGCGCTCTGCGGCAATTGTCCACGTGGGCGCAGTCGATTGGTTTGGTTTCTGCAGGCAGAGCCGAACTGGAAATATTCAACTGCTTTTAGGGTGTGCAGAGCGTCGCGAAACACACCATTGTCACTTCCATTGCTATAGGAATTTGCCATGAAAGATTTGACCGAATTGTATTTCGCACGATCAAGCGTTCGATTTTTGTCTGCCTTGATTCTGTTCTGCCTGATAACTTCAGCGGTCAGGGCGGAGCATGAAGGCAAAGTTCAAATTCTTCTACTGGGTGACAGCACGACGGAGGGCAGCATTCCCAGGCTAATCAAACCGGAAGGCCCGCACCTCGAGTTGGTGATCGAACAATTGCTCGCGGCGGAAAAGGATCTGCCTCGTTGCCATGTTATTAACTCAGGTCTCAGCGGTGAATACATTCGCCGCTTGATCGATTCTGGGTACTACGACCGCGATGTTGCCAAGCTTCCGGGGCTCGACTACATCTTCATTCGCTACGGTCTGAATGATCGCGCACGAGTCGAAAATTTCCCGGAAGAATTCCCGAAGCACTTTCATGAGCTCATTGAACGCCTGCGCAAAGATCATCCTCAGGCGTTATTGATTCCTATGACCGTGATTCCGTATTCGAACGAAGTAGGCTGCCAAGAAATCAATGATCTGGTCAGGCAGGTGGCGGAGAAAGAAAAGCTTAACGTTTTCGATATTTATCCTCGCTACTCGGCCGAATTAGCAAACGGGCAAAATATGCTCAACTATCGTCGCTATCCTTTGGAAAAAGTGCCGGAAAAATTTCACGCGATGGTGAAGCCGTTCATGAATGGACCAAGCGTCGTCGTCATGGACAATGAACTTGATGGGATTCTGGGACATCTGCCAGAATGGTACGGCGACCGTCATCCGAACCTTGCTGGATATAACGTCATTGCAGATGAAACGGCGAAGTATCTGGCTGCTATCATACGCGCCGCTGATCCAAAACCTCCGGGAGTTCTTCGCGCCATGTCCAGCGGCAATCTGTCGTCGGCCCTGACGCTGCATGCTTCATTTGACAAAGGGTTGGATGCTGATTTCTCTCGCGGTGACAGAACATGTTACATCAAGAAAGGCACGGAACTGCATCGCGTGGAAGCGAATCAGGATGCAAGACTTCTTCCTGAGGCCGGGCGTTTTGGAGGCGCTCTGCATTTCACAAAGAAGAGTGGTTTCCAGCCGGCATTCAAAGACTCTGGTGTCCTTGGTTACAGCGAC
>JAYVNW010001021.1:0-5081 GCA_043758225.1 Candidatus Kuenenia sp.
CGCGTTTTGATTCAGCATGTGACATCGGAGTGACTGCCAGCGAGGTCAAACCGATTAGGAGGATTAGAGCAGCTCGTCCGCTGATTGATTTGTAGAGACACATCGACCGACTCCTGAAAGCGACAAGAACGTAAACATGGAACTTCGAAGCGGGGAGCTTCAGGGTTTTGGGCTATCGCCATCTAACCCGGCCAACCCAGAATCGAGATCTGGAAATCAACTACATCTTTTTCAGACTCTTGATGACATCTTCCACAGGAGCTCTGTCACCATGCGATTTGCTGATCTTTGCGAAACGAATCTTTCCGTCTTTATCAACGACAAATGTCGAAGGATAGGCCGTCTCTTGCGGGGCATCCCAGCGGAGATGCCAATCGTTTGTGAATGCATAATCCGGATCGATCAGTAGATGAAATCTTTTCGGCAACTTCGTGCCTTTTAGAAATTCTTTCGCTTTGCTTTCGAGGCTGGCTGCAGGTCCAGGGTAGACCATGATTACGGTGGCATTGGCAGCATCAAGCTCCTTGGCAGCAGCAATAAACTGGCCAACCTGGCGAGTGCACAATGGGCATTGATAGCCCGGATTGCCACGGAGAACCACAACAACAACCGGGCCCTTGCGATTTGCCTCTTCAAGTTTCACGGTTCCGGAATCGTAACTTTCGAGTTCAAGCTTAGGAGCCATGTCACCGACGGCGGGCGGCTTACCCTTGTCCGCTGCTTCTGCGTAAGTGCCAGCGAAATAGAACATCGTTGTCAGAAGAGTCGTACACATGGCGAATGTCTGGAAAGATACTGTCGGAATAAAACGAATCATGAATTTGTCTTTCGAGTTTGGTTTCAGAACTTTGTCGGACGGGCACTCTTGCCCGTCAAACTGCAAAATTGATCGACGATGAACGGTCAAGAGAGCCCGTCCTTCACGGGAAATTCGGTTTTGAAACTACCTCAATTCCGATGAAGCGCGCTAACCGATCGAGTTGACATCATCGCTTTGGATCCCTAAACCTGTCTGTGAGACAGCTCACATTCCAGCATGAATTGACGACACTGAGGTCGTTGTGTGAGGTGGCTCACACAACGCATCGGTATTGCCAGGAATGCGTTAAGAATTGCCCGCATACTGAGTGCCACACGGAAATCGAGCAGTGTTCGGCCAGTGTCGCCGATGCTAACATGCGAGTCCGTGTGAGGCGCAGTCTGTTGAGTTCAAGTTGGGTGCTGTTGCCTGTCAGCCTGTCTTCTGGATCGATCGCTGTTCTATGCCTGAACACATTTGGTGCATCCAAAAATGCCGACTGTTCGAGCAGCTTTCCGAAGCTGATCTGCGATTCCTTGAACAGCGGTCTCGAGTCCGCGTTTTTCCCGAAAATTCCTCTGTCTATTTTCCCCGCGAGGCCGCTGATACGGTCATGGTTTTGGTGGAAGGTCGCATTCGGCTCTATTCGATCACACCGGATGGGAAGCAGGCGATTCTTGCGTTGATAGAACCTGGTGAGTTGTTCGGTGAACTGGCCCTTGTGGGTCCGGAGGTTCGCGAAGAATTTGCGCAGGCCGTTGGGACGTCCAAAGTGGTGGCGATTCCGTGTGATGCGATGGAAACAGTGTTGTTGAAGAATGCAAATCTATCATTGGCTGTGACAAAAATTGTCGGACTGCGACAGCGACGGCTTGAACGACGCCTCAAGAACTTGCTCTTCCGTTCCAACCGTGAGAGGTTGCTGGGGCTGTTGTGTGAACTGATGGATCAGTACGGTCGCAAAATTGATGAAGGTTTGTTGATCGATATTAAGTTGTCGCATCAGGATCTTGCCGGCCTGATTGGCGTGACACGAGAATCCGTCACGTTGGCTCTTGGCGAGCTTCAACTGGAGCGGTTGATCACAGTTGGCCGCCAAAGAATTGTCGTACTGAATGAACACAAGCTCGCACTGGCATCGGGCGAAACAATGCCATCTGTTAAATATGATGCCGAAACAAAAATCGGACTTGGCGGCGGGAAGCACTAGAGGCAAAACTGAATTTCATATTTGATCGAGTCGTATAATTCTGCAAACTGGTTGAATGTGTGCGGAAACTCACAGAGGAATCGAACAAAGTTTACGATAACTGAATGGGAATGTTGCAGCAGATGCAATGGCTAACTCTCTAAAAGCAATCGAACCGGTGTTACCATGAGTAAACCAGAATCACAAAACGACGGATGGAGCCCTTGCCCGCCGGAAACACTGACGGTTCTGTCGTCTGTACTGAAGCGTCGTCAGCGGTGGAATCGCCTTCAGCGAATCGTCACGATCTCAGCTGCCGTTCTGATCATTGTTGCCGCTGGACGATATATCATCAGTCAGACGTCACCCCAGCAAGCCGGCCATATGTACGCTGGAATCTCCTGCCACGACGTATCTCAATTACTTCCCGGCTTTATTGCAGGAACAGTCGACGAGAAACAACGATTGAAAATCGAAGCTCATTTGCAGCTCTGCTCGCTGTGCCGCGGGCAGGAACGCCAATTAAGAGACCAGCTGCATCCATCTGCTAGTATAAATTCGGCTAATGAGGTGCAGTTGACATCACTGGGACGAACCGGGCGATAGAGATCGTAGTTTCATCGCTCGGTCGGCTGATATGTGAACGTGTGCAGCAACTCACTGCGGCTGACATCCAACAACAACGCCTTGCGAGAATCGCAAGGCGTTTTCATGCGCGTCACCGGAGTTGCTCGCCGAGAGATCACGAATGCATTAGACCGTGAACAGGTCCTCCAATCTGGTCTTGAATACGAGATCAAGCGAATTTCCAAAGAACGCATCGGAGCCCAGTTCCCCGAACAGTTGATCCCGCACGGCGTCACTGGTCAACGTCTGTGGTGTGAGATAGGCATTGCCGTTCGCGCGTGATACAGATGGACTCACGTTGCGAATATTATCGAGACGCTGTGAATAGCTGCGAGACGAACTCCATTCATTGCGGATCAATACCAGTTCTTCATTGCCTAGAGTCGTAGATCCGCCGATCAGAATATCGTCGTGCAAGCCAGCGTGGAGTTCATCCCGCCCTTGTCCACCCATCAGAATATCGCGTCCAATGCCGCCGAGCAGAACATCAGCTCCATCGCCGCCATCAATAATATCGTCACCGGCATCACCGCTGAGATGATCGTTGCCTCCCATACCCTGCAGCAGGTCGTCCCCGATTCCTCCAAAGAAGCGGTCAGTGGAATCGCCGCCGATGAGGATATCGTTGCCAGCGTCGCCGTAGACGATGCTGGAACCTTCGGTTATTTCAACGGAATCGTTGCCGTTCCCGCCAAACACCACGATCGAATTTCCGCCGGCAATAATATCGTCGTCGCCATGTCCTGCCAGAATCCTGCCGACACCGCCCTGTTTTGTGATGGTGTCATCACCGCTGTTAGAAAGGATTGTGTCATTGCCGTCACCCGCATGAATCTGATCGTCCGCTGTACCCGTCCAGATCACGTCGCGATCGGCTCCCGCGAACACATTCACAGCGACATCAGTTGACCATGCATTAACGAAACTATTTCCATCGCCGCTGCTGATCGTCACAGACTGAACGCCTGCAGCGGCCAATGCGTTTACTTTGAACACGTCCCATGCCGGACCAGCGGTGACTGAAATGTCCTCAATGCCCACCAGTGTTTCGACGCTTCCCGGTTGTCTCAGATCTCTAATCTGTACGGCGCTCTGCGAGGAGGAAATCACCAGATTTGCAGCCGCTGCGGAGTAATCAAACTCAGCCGTGTCCTCGCCTTCGCCACCGTTGATCTGATCGGTCCCACGACCTCCAATTAACATGTCGTTCCCGCCCAGCGATGTGATTTCTATCCGCAGCAATTCAGCACCTTGCAGAGTGAAGTCGGCTCCAGGATGAGCCGTCAGAATATTACCAACCGCGCCTCCGAGGACACTCGACCCCTGAAATCCTGGATGCGCATGAACTACGCCAGTTTCAGTAACACCGGTATTCGGAGCCGCTTGAGCCAGTGCGGCTGTATTCGCAGGGATTTCATCATTCACTTCCGTCCCCGCGTCCCAGACCTCAGCGCCTGTCACGATATGTGCGGTCGCACCTGTTCTTTGAATGAGTCTTCCAACAGAATCGAAGAGTGGAATTTCGAACGGCCCACCCAACGCCTGGGATCCCTGAAGGCCACGATGTAGATGAACGACCCCGTTTTCAGTCACACCGGTATTTGGAACGGATTGACCAAGGGCGGCAGTGTTTGCAGGAATCTCATCATTGACTTCAGTGCCTGCGTCCCAGATTTCATCTCCGCCGATGATTAAGGCATTGGCACCAGTCCGCTGAATGACGTTGCCATTTGCATCGAATAGATCCAACTCAGTCGGATCATTGTTGCCAATAAACGCATCATTGCTTGGGATTACCATCGACGTATAACTCAGGTACTGAGTCAGTTGATTCAGCGAGTCCGCCAGCAATGTCACGGTGCGGGATGCGCCAGGTGCCAACGGGCCACCGCTGGTGGCGATCGCTTTATTTACGTTTCCGCTGGCCAGTGCCGTTGCAATCTGCGGCTCGGTTGTACCATCTTCGGCCTGCCGTTCCAGATTTGATGAGGCCGCCGAACCGGAGTTGAAGATGTCGTAGCTTCCGTTGGTGGTCGCGAAAACGACGGGCGTCAACAATGCTCCATTTGGAGATTGCAGATTGGTGAATGTGACCTGAATCTGGCCACCACCTACGAGCCGATCATTGCCTGGTCCGCCGTGAAGTTCATCGTCTCCGGCACCACCAAAAATAGCGTCTTGCCATGTCCGCCCCAAAGAATGTCGCTTCCACTGCCGCCAACCAGAACGACAGATACCGTCAGTGCGGAAGCGTCGAACGTATCGTTGCCATGACCTCCGTCCGCGCCGACTTGAAGGCCGGCTGGCGTCGAGAGGAATGTCAGCACGTCATTGCCGTCGCCGGTTTAAAACTCAGCCTTCGTCGCGGCGATGGTCGTCGTATCGATTTCCAGTACCGTATTCCCCGCAGAAAGCACGAAGCTCACATTTCCCAGCGCGCCGTCGCCAAGCGTGATGGTGTCTGCG
>JAYVNW010001022.1:0-2216 GCA_043758225.1 Candidatus Kuenenia sp.
ACATGCCAGCAGAAATGCGGCCACATATTTCGTTACTCGGCACATGGTTTGTAGGACGATCATGTCCGCGAACGAATCAGCCGGAGCAGTTGGAACGACGATTTTCTTTAAAGGTTCTGTACGCATAGTTTCATGGCTGCCAGAAGTTTTCGACACAGTTCGTCCGGAACATCCGTGGACCAGCATTCGGAATCGTCTCCAGCGACAAAATCCCATCAGATTCCATTCCGTCCACTATGTTACGCACGGCATTCGTATTTCCGAAGTCCGCAGTCCATCATTTTGTTATTCAGCCAGATCCTTTTTGTTCGAAAGGATTTTCCTCGCGAAAAGGCACCTCCGAAATACCGCTGATTTTAATCGTGGGACTTTTTGCAGGCTGCTGCTTTCCGCAGGATCGGTCACAACAGATCGAGCCAATCCGCTCACCTTTTTGGCACGAAATTTGACTCGGGCCATATCCGTAAGGTATGCTCCACGAGTCGCATTGTGCCACGACGTGCTTTCGCCGATCGACATCCCTCCGAGTTCTCCCGCCACTCTTCCTCAGGAAGACTCAAATGTTACGCATCAATGCAGGCCGTTCGTCGTCATATTGTGATGGTCATTCTCGACGCAGCTTCGTACAGATTGGGATGGCTGGCATAGGAACGCTGGGACTCCCGCAGATTCTGGCCGCAAAGGCGAACGCCGTGGAACAAGGTGCGGCGAAGCGAGACACATCCGTCATACTGTTGTGGCTCGATGGCGGTCCGGGGCACATGGACACCTACGACATGAAGCCGGAAGCTCCGGCGGAATATCGCGGAATCTGGAAACCGATTCCGACGAATGTCCCTGGCATGGACGTCACGGAACTCTTTCCATTGCAGGCTAAAATCGCTGACAAGTTTTCCGTCGTCCGATCGCTGCACCATAACAATGGTGATCACTTTGCCGCCGGCCACTGGATGCTGACGGGGCGCGGTGATGGTGTCAGCGGAGCAAACACCAAAGGCAAGTATCCCTTCTTCGGTTCGGTCGCGACCAAGATGACGGGATCACGTCAGCCTGGCATGCCGCCCAACGTCGCGGTTCCGTATGGCATGAGCATCGGCTTGCAGCCTGGCTACTTTGGCGGCAACTATCTGGGCGTGGACCACAATCCCTTTGAAACCGAGGGTGATCCAAACGCCGACAATTTCCAGGTACGTAACATCGGACTCGCCAAGGATCTCAATCTGGACCGTCTGAACGATCGCCGCGCGTTGCTGACTTCGATCGACAGCCTGAAACGCGAAGCCGATACAAGCGGCACTTTTGAGGCGATGGATAAGTTTGATCGGACGGCGTTTGATATGGTGACCGGTACAAGAACTCGCGACGCGTTTGATTTGTCGAAAGAAGATGCCAAAACCAGACAGTTGTATGGCCGACATTCCTGGGGCCAGAGCACGCTATTGGCGCGGCGTCTTGTGGAAGCCGGGACAACGTTTGTCTCATGTCACTTCGGCGGCTGGGATCATCACTGGGACTTGAAGTCGGGGTATGACAACTACCTGCCGAAGATCGATCAGCTGGTGTACGCGTTGA
Organism: Candidatus Kuenenia sp.; assembly: GCA_043758225.1. GTDB lineage: Bacteria > Planctomycetota > Planctomycetia > Planctomycetales > Planctomycetaceae > SXXK01. The sequence goes on from JAYVNW010001022.1 coordinate 1,573, forward strand.
TTACCGATTTGTCTGATCGCGGCATACTGGATCGTGTGATGGTTGTGCTGTGTGGTGAATTCAGCCGTACGCCTCGCATGAACGACGGCGGCAACGGTGGCCCACCGATGAGCAAAGGATCTCCGGGCCGCGATCACTGGGGCAATTCCATGTCGTGCTTCATAGCCGGCGGCGGAATTCAGGGCGGTCGTCTGATCGGTTCGACTGATCGTCTCGGCGAATCTCCGAAAGAGCATCCACTCCGCCCCGGCGATATTCATCACACAATCTTTCATGTGCTTGGTGTCGATCCATCACAGCACTTTTCAGACCATTCCGGACGGCCCGTTGTCGCCGTGGATCATGGCGCGGTGATTGGTGAATTATTCTGAAGTACGCTGAGATGGGTTTACTGCCGGCAAATGACCTGCGTCACGATCGTACCGAGTTTGTTTCGAAGGTACTCGCATTCAAATCCGCCTCTGCAGGGAGAGTGGTTGCCAGTGCGCTTAATAATATCCCGTCATCAAAAATGATACGGACGATAACCACTTGTCGCACCCGAAATCTGACGAATATGCAATTGCAACGCTTGAGTTACTGACGCTCCGGGGCACAATAGCCTTATGGCCCAGACGTCAGAAAAACGCAGACAACCTCTGCAG
>JAYVNW010001023.1:0-8191 GCA_043758225.1 Candidatus Kuenenia sp.
GTAAGATCTGGATGGAAGTGCGCTGGCCAGTGTTGTGGTTCAGCCTGGGCCTTTGCGCGATCATGGGATTGCTTACGGCGCTGCTGCCAAAGATTCTTGGCAATATTCATACGATGTTTGACAAAATGCCGATGGTGAAGCCACTGATCACGGCGTTGCTGGGAGTTGATCCGGGTAATCAAATGTCTTCACAGCTTTCGCAGGCTTTCCTGTGGGTTCATCCCACAGTGCTGACATTGCTGTGGGGACATGAGGTCATGTACTGTTCTCGAATGCCAGCCGGAGAAATCGATCGAGGTACCGCTGATTTTTTGCTGTGTCTGCCGGTGTCACGTTGGACAGTATTTTCGGCGGAGACGATAGGCTGGATAATCTCCGGAGTTTGTATTCTGTCGTTTGGCTATGTGGGCCATCTGACAGCATCTTTGACCGTGCAACCGGAAATGAGATTGTCGGCGATCCATACGATCATGGTCATGGTGAATCTTGCTGCTGTGTATCTTGCTGTCGGCAGCTTTTCATTCTTCCTGTCGGCATTGAACGATCGTCGTGGCCGCGCGATCGGCGTCGTGTTTGCGATTATGCTGGCATCATTTCTGTTAAACTTTTTGGCACAGTTTCAGGATTGGGCGAAAAGTGTTTCCTGGTTGTCCGTGATGGAATATTATCGACCGGCTATCATCATTCAGACGGGCTTGTTTCCATGGTCTGATTGCGTCATCCTGATGGGCATTGCGATAACGTTCTGGATCGCCAGTGGCGTCACATTCAGCCGCAGAAGTATCTGTACGGTGTGAATTTGCGGGAACCACCTGATTCTCCAGTTTGAACTTCTGATGGCGAATCGGGGGCGTCTCAGGACAGGAAGCAACTTGGGGTATTGTAGATTTCCGCGAGTTTCATATCCAGGTCCCTAGGACTTTGACTCTTTGGAGGATCAAGCTACTACTTACTTCAAAATCTAAGTCTGGCAATGTCAAACAGTGGAATGTCTGGCGACTTAAGGTCCGACCGAGAAGAAAATCAAAAACCTGAGTGCATCTATGCTATGATTGCGTACAGTACATGTGTCAACCCCTGCGTTATTTAGCACCAATGAAACTTCAGGCAGTGGTGTTGATAGAAGCAGCATGAAGGTTTCTCATTCCATGCGCACGTTGAACATTTGTATAATTTTTTGATGCAGTTTAAGCTTGTTTCAAGACACTTTATGAAGTTTCAATCCGACTGTATCTCCGTTTAATTGACTGGCATTGAGTTTGCAGCAGGGGAACTAAGGTTTTGCTGGCCTCCACTAAAAAATGCAGCAATGAACTAGCAAATTGTGGACAGTTAAGTGGAAGTGAGTTGATCATGATCCGGGCAATTTCAGATTCAATGTCAGAAAACTATCTGGACGGTATGAATGCAAATGGCTCCGTCTTTGTGGCTCAGGGAAAAAATCGAATGGCAGGTCCTACGAAACGAATTGCGTTGACGAAGCGTCAGCGTGAGATCTACGAATTTCTTCGCGACAAGATCATTAATCGCGGCTACGGACCAACGGTTCGAGAGATTGGGCTGCAGTTCAACATCCGTTCTCCAAACGGGGTGATGTGCCATCTGAAGGCACTCGAGCGGAAAGGATTGATTAGTCGTGAGCAAAACATGTCTCGTGCTATTCAGCTTTCGGATGCCCCGCAGAATCGGCTCTCTGTTTCCTTAATTGGAACCGCTGCGACATCCGGACCTATTCAGCCGTCTGTTGGAGCGGATGAGTTCATTTCTTTCGGAGCTGTTTTTGAAGGTCCTGAGATTGCCTGTCTGCGAGTGGAAGGGAATGGCTTTTTACCCTTGAACATCGCCAGCGGGGACTTCATTGTCGTCAATCGCGAGATGACTCCGCAGCCCGGCTGCTTCGTCGCGGCGATGGATGATCGCCATACTGTCGTGATTTGCGGCGTCGAGGAAGGCACGAATCAGCTGATCCCAGCGATCTCGGGCGTACCAATCATCTCACCGCGACAAGTCATGGGCGTCATCACTGGCGTGATTCGGAAATTCCGGATTCCCGTGGCCCCGGCGGCAGAGGTGAAATGATGTTGTAACGACACTCGTTGCTTGCTGGAATTGAGTCCGACGCTTTGTTGAAATCGATCAGCGGGATTTCACCGTGTCGGACCGTTCGTCTGATTCGGTCGACGTCGCGTTTGCGTCTTAAGGTCGACTCATTACAGTTTCAGTCTACCCCGGGCTCCGTGTCACGTTAAGATTCTTTAGATTCTATGGGATTGTGTGGGTGTTTGCAGTTCCCACGGCAGTTCTGATTGCGCTCTCGCAAAAAATCCTTGCTTCGTAACAATTTCCGGCTCAAACTTCGCTGCTGATCCTGAATGGCGTCGTGTTGTTTTCCTGAGCGGACGGATTTTGAACATGGACTATGTTTATGCGGCGATCCTGGGAGTTGTGCAGGGCATTGCGGAGTTTTTGCCGATTAGTTCTTCCGGACACCTGGTTATTGCCGAGGCATTGATTCAGGAGTGTTCTTCAGCCCCCTTACCAGACTGGCTGAAGGGTATGACGATGAACGTTGCGTTGCACTTCGGCACGCTGCTTTCGATTGCCGTTGTCTACTGGAGGGATTTGCTGGATCTGAGGAAGAATCTTCGCCTGATCGCGATGATTGTCCTGGCGTCGATTCCGATCGCTGTCATTGGGCTGGTTTTTAAGGATCAGATTGAAGCGGCGTTTGACAGTACTATGGCCGCAGGTTGCGGCCTTTTAGTGACAGCCGTGTTTCTGTTGATTGCCCGCAAGTTGCAGCGCGGGACTTTGGATCTGGATAAGATGCCGGCTTGGTCCGCCTGGTTCATCGGCGTTTTTCAGGCGGTGGCTATTCTACCCGGCATTTCCCGAGCGGGAAGTACAGTAGCGTCAGGGCTTGTGTGTGGCCTGACGCGTCAAGATGCGGCTAGGTTTTCATTTTTTATTGCAATGCCTGCCATTGGCGGAGCGACCTTGCTGGAACTGATCAAGATCCTGCGGGGAAAAGTCGCCATGGACATTGCATGGCAACCGATGTTGCTGGGCGGGGTGATCAGTTTTGCGGTGGGCGTGTTGTGTTTGAGATGGCTGATTCGCCTATTAGTGGCAGACCGTTTGCATTGGTTTGCGATTTACTGCCTGATCCTTGGAAGTTTGACGATTGCGTGGCAATCCGGCTTATTGATTCGCTGACGCCCGAACGCATAGTTTGTCCAAAGACTGCTCCGGCGACAGCAAGAAATCCAGCCGCAATTGAAAACAGTGTTTGCCATTGCAGTCGTTTGCGGATGAATACCTGAATTCGTGAATTGTCAGTCGGCAGACAAATGGCTTTTGCGACAAACGAACTCGAATTGTCAGTGAATCCACGAAGGAACTCTGAGCGATGCCGGACCAATTGTGAAGCAAGCTCTGTGGCATCCGGCAGTGGTTCCTGCGTTGTGGCCGCTGTTGAATTATCAGACTGGGCACGTGTTAATCCGGTAGAGAGTTCTGCCAACAGCTTTCCTTCAAGTTCTTTTTCAGCAACAGTGACGACATCGCCAAGAAATTGAGGTCTTTCGCCTTCTGAACTGGCTAGTATCACACTGCGTTCCGTTTCGCATTCGACGGGGAAGGGTACGGCGAATTCCAGTGTTGTTGATGCAAATCCGTTGCGCGCTCGTTCGCTCATCCATCGCACACGGATGACCGTTACTGGTGTGGTGAGTTCCACCGTTACTTGCTCACGTGCGGTATCCTCCCAGCGAATCGCTTCTGATGTTTCCAAGTCGGTGACCACTGTTCCGTGCGGAATTGCGATTGAGCATCGTCCTGGGGTAAGAGGTGTAAATACTGTGAGAGTTGTCTGGCCAACGGCTGACTGATTTGGATTGGACCATAGCGTCGAATTGGAAACGGCAAACAACGGACGCGCTGTTTCGGATTTTTTTGATTCCAGGATTGAGTCTAAAGGAACTGTCAGTTGTTTGCCGTGATCAGGCAGTTCAAAAGCCTGACTAATGACTGACCGCTTCAGAGTGGTCAGATCCTTACCAAAGGCAATTGCGTTGAAATCTTTGAGCCATGCGGGAAGAGTTGCGTTGGCGGAACTGTTCGAGATGCTGGACGTGTTTTCGAGAGGGATCAGAAGTCTTTCGTTCCACACGATACGGTCTGAGATTTCTGGCCAGTCAAACATGACCGCTTTGTTGCCGCGCTGAGATTCGGGAATCGCCATACTCCAGGCGATCGCAAAATCAGGCTGATTGAAGAGTTCCGGAATCACATCGGTCCCGGCGGAAAATTCATTGGCATTCCGAATGAGTGGTAATTGTCGGTTGTCCACGATGACAGTCGGTTCGGAAAGAAATACGGGCTCTTCAGGAAACTTCATGGCCAGCGGGCCAAGACTTCCTGCCCATTGTGACAGATGAATGATAAACGCAACCTGATCTGCGGAGCGCAACACAGCAACGGAGCCGACTGGCTGCACGGGCCTTAATCTTCGCAGGACAACTGGATCTGCTTCATCGAGTATCTGCAGCATGACCGGAGTGCCGGGTTGCAGCGCATCATTGGTCGCGATGCGTTTGTTTGGGACTGCCGTTCCCAGTTTTTCAAACTCCAGCCCCAGGCCTTCCTGGTCTGTCAGTTCCATAATGGATTCCAGAATCTGTGCATCATGAACGTGGGGGCTGTGAAGGGCAATTTGTGTATCGTCGGGCCGCACAAGTTGGCGACCTGAAATCTTTAAAATGTGCCGTCCAATAGTTCCTTCTTTAAGTTGCACGACAAGGCGATCGCCACGACGATGCCATGAGGCTTTTCGATTGGATTCTCCTGCATTCACTTGTACGTCTATGATTTCGATATCAGAATTGACTGTCAGTCGATGGCGAAATACGGGAAGTACAAGTGTTTCAATATCGACCTGACAAGTCCAGTCGATACGTTGATTCTGCAGCGCGAAGTTCTGCTTGATTTTAATCTCATTCAGACTCTTGCGGGCCGTCAACTGGACAATGCATTCCGGTGTGCCGCTGGGGACAGAAAACACGCTGTCCGAGCGTCGCAGCCATTGTCCCCACGACGGTTGTATGTCCGAAAAAGCAAGTGTGGTTATCTGGTTGCCTTCAATTGGAAGTACTGAGAAGACCGGGTTCACACGAGCGGCCAGGACCAGATGTGGCGACACGACACAGTCGGAAAACTGAACCAATTCGGCGATAGGAATTCTTCTCTGCTGCAACGAAGAAGCGACATCCGACTTTAATTGCAATGAAAGAATGAACTCGCTGCCCATTGCGTTCGGAAGCAGAATCGTGGCGATGCGATCCTGGACTGACCACAATAAATCTCCCCCATTGACGCTGCTGGCGGTCACCAGTTGATAGCCTTGAGGGACAATGTATCGCACCTCGGGAGTCAGTGGATTCCAGCGCGTAAACCGGCAGATACAGGAGAGCATAGGTTGTTCAGCGACAATTTCCGCAATGGTCAGCGTTTCAACTATGGCAAGCTGATGGCTGCCCTTATCGAGATTGGTCTGGAACAATCGAATGTCGATTCCTTCAGTCATCGCCAGACCGTTAAACCGAATGGCTCCTTCAGTGGGCTTCCACTGCAGAACTCCGGCCGCTGTCTGCGCGCGAACTCCGGTAAAAAGGCTGTCTGGTGCTGTGAGTTTGATTTCAGCCAAAGGGCAAGGCAGGGCAGGTAGAAGGAACTGCAGTCCTGAAGTCTGATGGGTTATCACTGGTCTCAAACGGCATTCGATTTGATGTACCGTAAAAGCAGCCAATGGTCCGGCATCGACGGCCGTTGTTGAACTTACTTTTTCCAAGCCTTCATCAGCACCTGAAAGCGAGCGAGTTGGTAAAAGAGACGAAGCTGGTACAGGAATCAGAATCGCGTCAGGGCCATCAGGCTCCGGGAAAACGTTTTCTCCATTGATCGTACACATGACAAGTCTGGAACCATGCAACGGGACACGAATATGACAATGTTCGTCACTGCTTACAGCCGCGACTTCCATTTTCTGAATCAGCTCGATAGATTCAATGGATTCGGCGACGATCTCCATCTGCAGCGACTTCACGACAGCAGCGGGTAAGGCCGATCGTTCTGCTGCATGCTTTTTCTGCCATTTTTCAAAGACCGATGTCTTCACATATGCGATATCGCTGTTAGGGAGCGGTGTTTCTGGAATCAGAACATCTGGGTCATTGTCAACTTCGTCTGTTGCTGTGCCGGCCAACAAGGCTTTCGCTGTCAAGATGGTCTGGCCTTGAGGCAGAATGCCAGGTCTCGCAGATTCTTGTGCAGCACTGAAATCTGCAGGCAGGGTCGAAAACCACGCAACCATTGAGAGTCGAACCAGGGGCTGAATGCTGATCGTTCGGAGCCATTGCCATCGAGTTGCAGTCACGACTGTTAACCCCCCCAACAATCCCCAGAATGCACCGGTGATGATGGCTTCTGCGATGCAGGTCGGAATCAGGAAGCTCACGCCGAGTAAGCCGCATGCGACAAGTGACACGCCGACGCGGTATTCCATCATTTTGTTTCGGAACAAAATACAGCAGGCTACCATCAGCAATATCATGCCTGCGGCAATTGCCGTTCGACGACGCAAATGTGTCACCTGCACCACAATTGGCAGACCCGACCGTACCGAATCAATCAGGGTGCGTTCGTCCCAGTTTTGTATCGTGGCGAGCTGCCAGCGAGAAATAAAGCTTCGAATCTCAGCAGGCATGTCGGCGACGGGAACAAGCTTTGAGGTGCCATCGGATGACTCGGTAACCATTATCAATCGATCCAGAATGCGCATCACGTCGGTTGAATCGGTTGCTGCAAATCTTGCTTCGGGCGCGCGGAACTCAAGTTGGCGGTTGACGAGCAAATGATGAGTGCACTGAGGCACGGAAAGCTCGCGAAGAAACAGTCGAGGCAATTCTCGCTCGCCGGTAACTTTGTCTGCTTCGTCGCCCGGTTCGTTCCACGTCAGCACAACCTGGCAATCGGCTGACGATACTGGAAGTGGTATTGAGAATCCGGCCGCAGTAGCCTGAAGCTGCACGCGATGGCCGTTGACAAGCACCAATGGCCGAATGTCGGCCGGCAGAGCAAGCGGCAATGAGTCCTGACCTGCGCTGCGAGTGACATTGGCGACAGCCAGCACCTGTTGATCAAGGCCGCCCCAATGTTCGTCAATCATATGTAACATGTGAACATCGATCGTCTGTCCAAACTGAATGCCTGAATTGTGCTTTAGTACCAATCGAATGATTTTCGGAGGTGCCGGCAGTTTCCAGTTTGTTGAAGGATTGTCGTGTGCTGCATCGATACGATTTTCTGCGGCAGCCGGAATCAGGTCCGAGACAGTCAATTGACCTTCGTCAGACGAGAAGAGCCTCAGTGTGCCTTCGATCGCAAGATCTGACGTCGGAACTGGAATCGTTGCAAAAATCTCCTGACTTGCGGGCTGTCGTGATTCACAACGAAGTATGCTTGGTATCGAGGATCTGCGGCCGGCGAGACTGATTGTCCATTGTTCCCAATTTGAGTCGTTGCGATTCTGATCTGCGGATTGCTGTTGGTCGGCAGGCGAAGAGTTTCCAGACAGGTCACCGCGACGTGCGGGGACTGGCTCCCCATCGAGAGACCAGCGAGAATTCGTTGCGGCCTCAGACGGCATGTGCAATGTCAGCGATTCACCGAAGTCGTGGTTTGCTGGAAGAACAATGCGCGAAGTTTCGACAATCTGACCTTTCACGATGCGGACTGCATGCTCAAGTGCGATAACCTGTTGGCTTGAAGAGTCTGCAGCTTGCGACCTGGTGAGTGGATTCGATTCTGCGCCCCCAGCAGCGAAGAATTTTGCGGAACTACCTCCGCCGACATTGGTAAGTTTTGATTCAGGAAGCCACGCTGTTGTTTTGCGCACTTCGTCGAGTGTCAGTGCTCGTCTCCCTGCACTCCAGCGACGCTGAAGCTCGGTGCTAAGCGTGAGTGCTGGCGGAAACACGACGACAGAATTCGTACGTTCTATGAGCTGGTGTTCTCCGAGTGGCAGATCAATCGCACTGGCGTCAATCGCATCAGACTGGCGAAACTGGATTTCGACGACGCGCGATGCTCCGGGTTCGAGTGATTCCGGCAAGTGTAACGTGAGAGGAGATGT
>JAYVNW010001024.1:0-4141 GCA_043758225.1 Candidatus Kuenenia sp.
CCTTTGCCGGTTGAATGGGATCCAAAGTCACGGTAAAAGCTGGATTGCGCCGACACACTTTTCTTATCCAGCCGGTATCGAACATCAGCATGACTACCGAAATCTCCATTCGTGAACGCAAAGACGCTCTACGCAAGCAGGCTCACGCGAATCGCAACGCTCAGGAAAACAAAGACGACCTCAGCCGCCGCATCGTTGGCGCGTTCATGTCGCTGCCTGAATACGCTGTAGCCGAAACTGTCATGTTTTATATTGATGTTCGCAGCGAAGTTCGCACTCGACACGATTTAGAATTCGCTTTGCAGTCAGGCAAAACGATTGTCATCCCATGGTGCAATGCCGATGGTGAACTGGAATTGTTCCGTCTGGATTCCATGGCCGAGCTGGAAGTCGGGATGTACAAAATCCTGGAGCCTCGTACTGAACTCCGCAATCTCCCCGAAAAACACGTCAACGTAGAATCATTGGACTTGATCATGGTTCCAGGTGTTGGCTTTGATCGGCGCGGGGGGCGCATGGGACATGGGAAAGGCTACTACGACAAACTGCTGCAGCACGCTCGCAGGAACACACCACTCGTGGCCCTGGCGTTTGAGTGCCAGGTATTCGATGAGATTCCGGTCGCCGACCATGATATCTACATGGATAAGTTGATCACAGAGGACCACGTGTACAATGGTCGCGGGCGCGGTTAGTTGTTGTCAAACAGTGACTTAAAAATAGTAAATCGCAAATGACCACAACCAACATTGTTGAAGATACTTACGCTGAAGCATTTCGAAGTTTGTACGTAGAATTCCTGATCACTGCTCGGGATCGCAAGTGGCTCGATCATGCGATTAACGCCGCGACCGGCTGTGCATCGTCAACAATTCGCTGCGACTGCGAAGCCGGCTTGGATCGATATGTCGGTCCCGGCGGCGATCAAACTTTCCAGACACCAGACGGACGACCAGGTGCAATTTGCCAATTGCACGTGCCACGTTTCTGGAAGCACCGGGTGGAAGCCCTAGAAAAGTCGCTCCTGACGCGTGTAAGCCAAAATGTACTAACATGCGCGACAGCACGATGCTTTTCGCTAAGTGATTCAGAGCCGTATTATCGCCTCGGACGAAAAATCGCTTTCTTTGGCGATAGTTTTGAGCGAATTGAAGATCGGTTTGGCCGCAAAATGTGGGTATTGCCGACAATGGGCGGCGATTTCTGCGTTGATCGACGTTTCAGTTATCACGAAGGCGTCATGGGCGGAAACCTCTGGTTCATGGCGACGTCAGAAGACGCCTCACTGCTCGCTGCGGAACGAGCCGTTGAAGCTTGCCAGGATGTACCGGGTGTCATCACACCGTTTCCCGGTGGCATCGCGGCAAGTGGATCCAAGGCAGGAAGCCGCTACAAGTTTCTTTTTGCCAGTACAAATGACTCCTTCTGTCCCACGCTCAAAGGCCGCGATGGTGTCGAATCTCTGATTCCGACCGGCGTGAAATCCGTGATGGAAATCATTATCAACGGTCGTGATTTAGCCTCCGTCAGCGCGGCAACTCAGGCATCCATCAAAGCTGCATCGACGGTCGACGGCGTTGTGAACATCACCGCAGGAAATTACGGCGGACGACTTGGCAAGAGCTGGATCTGGCTCATTCCTGAAAATCACCCTTAACCACAGGCCTGACTATTCTCGCGTCATCGCTTCGTCCAGATTCAGAATTGTCACACACACAACAGTCATCGCCGCATGGTCAACAGGATTGAGCGATTCATCTCGATCAGCTTCGCCAGTCGCAAGTAACTGCTTTGCCGGTTCGGTCTCTGCCGCAAAAACAGCTCTCTGCTTTCCGTAGGCAAGCAGCAGTCGCTTCAACTCGCTTCCCGTAACTTCGCGCGATAAAACCTGACGAGCCGCAAACTCAAGCTGCCTTTCAAGTTCCGGAGACGATTTCATGGCACGCTCAGCCAGAACTCGCGCGGCTTCGACCCATGTCGGATCGTTCAACGTTGTCAGTGCGTGCAGCGGTGTGCTGGTTGGTGACTGCCGAACTCGACACGTTTGGCGGTTCGCGGTGTCAAACATGTTTGCAGGACTCACCGTCCGACGCCAAAACGTATAAATGCTGCGGCGATACAAATCCGGACCAAACGATGCAGGATAGGTGAAGTCGCGTTCCTTCGTAATCGCCAATGCTTCCCAGATGTCGCCGGGCTGATAAGGATAGACGGGGACACCGCCGATTTTTTCGTTCAGCAAACCGCTGGCAGTCAACGCCAGGTCTCGCAGCAGCATCGACGGCATACGAAATCGACTTGATCGCGCGAAGAGGCGGTTCTCACTGTCGCGTTCCAGCAATTCCGCATTCACCTTACTTGACTGGCGATATGTCGCACTTGTCACAATCAGCCGATGCATATGTTTCATGCTCCAGCCACTTTCGCGAAATTCCACCGCCAGCCAGTCGAGCAGAGCGCCGTGAATGGGGTACTCACTCTGCACGCCGAAATCTTCCGACGTCTTGATAAGGCCAGTGCCAAAGTAATGCTGCCAGATGCGATTCACCTGCACGCGTGCGGTGAGTGGATTTTCGGGAGCCATCAACCACTGCGCAAATCCCAGTCGATTATTCGGAGCGTCAGCTGGCTGAGGTGGCAAAAACGCCGGGGTTGCGAAAGAAACCTTCTCGGCAGGATTCAGATACTCACCACGCGACAGGATGTGGGTTTCACGTGGTTGGTCGTCACTCATGATCATAACACGGGGAGTTTGGTCTGCTTTGTACGCGGCCAGTTGTTTCGCCATGTCTTCGCGTTGTTTGATCTCAGCGAATTTGTCCTTCAGAGCTGGCTTCACCTTTTCATCGAAGTGTTGTTGCAGTTCCGTTTCAATTGCTTTACGTTCTTCGTCCGAACGCTCGCCTTCTGGCTTTGTCAGCAAAGCCGTGAGAGATTCTGGCAGGCCATTGCCTGAAGCCGGCATTCCATCAGTAAAAATGCCAGTCCGCCAGCCATCGAATGCGGCATTCATGAGCTTTGTGATTTCTGCATCTTTCGCTGCAATTTGTGCATCAAACTCCGCGATTCGAGTTTTATTCTCTTCTGTCGGCAGTTCCAGAAACGGCGCGCCAACACGGATGCGCGATGAAAAATATTGCGGAGTTCCGGATTCGGGCACCCGGTTAAAAGCGTCGAGCATGCTGTAATAGTCGCGCTGGGTCATGGGATCGTATTTATGATCGTGACACTGGGCACAATTCATTGTCAGCCCAAGCCATGTTGTCGAAGTTGTTTCCATACGGTCGAATAGTCCGACCCAGCGTTGCTCTTCCGCGATCGCTCCACCTTCGCCATTGAGTAAATGATTTCGATTAAACGCGCTGGCGATCATTTGCTCGTTGGCAGCGTCTGGCAAAAGGTCACCCGCCAACTGCCAGATCGTGAATTTGTCAAATGGAAGATCTTCGTTCAATGCTTTCACAACCCAGTCACGCCAGATCCATTGCCACGTGTCGCCATCTTGTTGAAATCCATTGCTGTCAGCATATCGAGCCGCATCAAGCCAACTAAGCGCCATGCGTTCACCGTGGTGCGGGCTGGCCATCAATCTATCAACACGAGTGTCATAGGCGTTTGGATTCGTGTCGTTGACGAAGGCGTCGACTTCTTCCGGTTTCGGTGGAAGCCCGACAATGTCAATCGAAAGGCGGCGAATCAAGGTCGCTCGATCTGCCTCCGGCGAAACGTGCAGTCCTTTAGCTTCCAGTTTGTCCAATACGAAGCGATCGATAGCGTTACGAGCCCAGCCGACAGTCTTCACTGCTGGTTCGGGCGGTCGCACCGGCGTCTCAAATGCCCAATGATGCTGATATACGGCACCTTCTGAGATCCAGCGATCAAGCAATGCTTTTTGCTCCGCAGTCAGACGACGATTGGATTTCGGAGGGGGCATGACTTCATCAGGATTTTCCGACATGACCCGTTGCATCAGCGCACTGGCAGCCGCGTCATTTGGCACAATTGCACCTTTCTGAATCGCAGCATCACGCTGATCAAGCCGCAGATCAGCCTGACGTTTGTTCCCGTCCTGACCATGACAGTAAAAACAGTTTTCCGCCAGAATAGGTCGGATGTCTCGATTGAAATCCAGCGTCTGCTG
>JAYVNW010001025.1:0-1695 GCA_043758225.1 Candidatus Kuenenia sp.
CAGGCGAAGTGGGAGCGTTGTTTGGCGTAACAGCCCCGCTCAATGAATCGCCGAACAGCACGGGCGAAAAAACGCTGCCGCCGCCGACGTCGGCATTTCTGTATTATCCGTACAGCGATTCGCCGGAATTCCCCGAACTCAACGGTGCAGGTGGCCGGACGGCCTGTGCCGGTCCCGAGTATCATTATTCCGAAGCGTTGCAGTTGAACGTTAAGTTTCCAAAAGAGTTCGACCGGTCACTGTTCATCTATGAATGGTCGCGACACTGGATCAAAGCCGTACATATGGATGAAAACAACGATCTGGATGGCATTGAACCGTTTATGCCGGAACATAAATTTGTCCGACCGATCGACATGGCGTTCGGCCCTGAAGGCGCGCTCTATGTCATCGAGTATGACGAAACCTGCGGCGTGAATGGTGGTGACACACGACTCATTCGTATCGATTATGTTCGAGGCAACCGAACTCCCGTGGTCGTGGCATCCGTTGACAATAATATCGGCAAAGAACCGCTGACGATTGCTGTATCCAGTGCAGGTACGTTCGACAAAGACGCGAAAGATGCGTTGAAGTATGAATGGCGTTTGATCAATACGGCAGAACAGGAGGCGGCCCCGAAGATTGTCAATGGACGAAAACAACCTGCCAGCCTCGATCCGGATTCGCCGGGTCGTGTGAGTGTGAACGTAGTCTTCAAAGACGGACCGCAGCCATCGGCGAATCCGGAGGCAGTCGCCAAAGATGATGGACCGCTCGGGCTGCGGCGGATGAAGTCCAGCGACTGTTTCAACTGCCACGCCGTCGATCAGAAACGCGTCGGCCCGCCATTGTTGGATATCGCCAATAAGTACCGAGACAAAGAAAGCACGCTGGAGGCATCGATTGAACGTGTGATGAAGGGCTCAACCGGAGCATGGGAAAAATTCCGATGATTCCGCATTCGCATCATACCAGCGATGAAGTGCGTGATATCGTGAGTTGGATTTACAGTCTGAAGCCGTCGGGCCTGGTGCGTGTCTTCAGCGGATTTGTCGCTGAGATCCCGGTGGATGCGAAAGAAGCTGCGACTCCCGGTTATTATCGTCTCGAAGCGACCTACACCGACCCTGGCGCGGGCGCAATCCCTCCATTGTCTGCTTCTTGACGAACCGGATGGCGCACTCCTCGCCACGACCGAAGTCGAAGTCAACGGCCTATGGGAAGAATTCTACGATCGTAAAGTGCAGCTAATGAAAGCGTCTGGCCGCCACGATGTTATTATTCGCTTCGTGCATCCCAGCAAAGCGGGCGGCTTGATGAATCTGGATTCCGGTGAGTTTCAGAGGTAAGCACGCGTACACACTATAAAGGGAACAATTTGTTTCAATAGCAAGCTGTCGAAACTTCTTGCGGCCACGAAAAACACGAAAAGCCACGAAAAGAAACTCGCAGAGAGCGGGCAGGGCTTGTTGCGATTCTTTGTGCTTTTTGTGGCCAACACGTCCAACATCACTCACGGACAAAGGATGCGACAGACATAAGCGTCGTTATGCCACTCTATTTACACACGGGTGCTTAGTTCATGTTGAATCATTTGTTTCTGGGGCTCGCCTGAGTAGACTTTGCCTGCACATTGCACATTCAAAAACTACTTCAAGGACTTGTTATGAACCGATTTCAATTCTGGTGTGGTCTCGCCTGCGGGATTGCCGC
>JAYVNW010001026.1:0-4166 GCA_043758225.1 Candidatus Kuenenia sp.
TAATCGTCGGCAGGCACAATTCTGGGAGACTGTAAATCTGGTCGTTGAAGTTATTAGCCCAGATGATCCGGATCGAGATCTTATCGACAAACGCAGCGACTATGCCACTGCTGGAATTGGCGAATACTGGATCATTGATCCTCGGGACGATTCAGTTTGCGTCTTGCACCTGAGTGACAGTGCATATGGCGTCACCGTTAAATTTGTACGCCCGGATCACGCCGTTTCTGAGATTCTTCCGGGCTTCAATGTCGATGTCGATAAACTATTCAGGCAGGCGCGGATGTCATGATGCTGTGCGGAAAATTTGCAAATCGTAATGTATTCGTTGTGTTCGAATTGTTAGAAGTCCCGGTTGATAACTAAACAGTATCCGTTAAGTAGTTTTTTGATTTAGGATTCTATTGCCGCCAGGTTTTCTTGAAGAGTGACTCGATAAACTGGCTCATTTGATTTCCATCAGATTCAGGTCGAACTGGTCGCCAGCGTCAGTCCAACCTTGCAGGCCGCAATGTATTCAGGAATGAACAGCCGCTCCTTCGCCGTGTGGATTTCGTGCTGACCGCAACCCATTGTGACTGCTGGAAAGCCGTGTAGTGCCATCCAGTTGGCGTCCAGACCACCGTCGCAGATTTGTGCGACCGGTTTCAGCCCCACAGATTCAGACGCCGACTTCGCAATCAGGACGCAATCACTGTTGTCGGGGATGCGAAACGCCTCGTAGCGAACATCCTCGTCAAATTTGAGTGTTCCGCATTGGCCGCTGGCATTTGACAGGCTGCCGACTGCCGTTTCAAAAGCGTCGCGCCATGCGGCAACAACCTGTTGTCGAAACTTGCTGTCATGGCTGCGGGCCTCAGCCTGCAGTGTCACAAGTGACATCACCACGTTGGTTGCGTCGCCACCATGAATTACGCCAAGATTGCTTGAACCGCGACTTTTGCCCTTTCGAACAAGTCCATGCCAGCCATTCTTCTGCAGCTGAGCCATCGCCATGGACGCGACGACAGCGGCATTGACTCCATCTTCCGGATGAGCGCCGGCGTGACTCGCGATGCCCTCAATGCGAATAGAAAGATTGTTCGCTCCGACAGCGCCGGTGATCAGGCTATTCGGATCGCGTCCGTCCCAATTGAAGCACAACGCAGGATTGCCGAGCTTGCTGGCGTTTACGTAGCGCGCTCCGCGCAGTCCAATTTCTTCCTGCACTGTGAAAAGCAACGTCAGCGGCGGATAGTCAAATTTCTGGCTGATCGCTTCCAGAATCGCCGTCACCACCACAGCACAGCCCGCACGGTTATCGCCACCCAGGGCAGTGTCTTTAGATTTCGGACGAATCCAGTCACCTTCGCGAACTGGCTGACAGCCGCCGCACAGTGGCACCGTATCCATGTGAGCCATCAGCAACCGTCGTGGTCCTTTGACGGTGCCTTTCAGCTTCACAATGAGATTGCCTGTTGTGCCACCCGCGGGACTTTTCTTGTGAGCAGTGTCTATCGAAATCGACGACCCGGGCACTCCGGCATCCTGCAACGTTTTTTGTATCCAGGCGGAGACGTCATGTTCCTGACAACTGCCGCCAGAAATTGAAATCAGATCCATCACGCGTCGGATGGCTTTGTCGTCATTAAGTTGAATCACTTTGATGTCCTGCAATTTGTGTCAAAGGTTGGGCAAGGACGAAAGTCTATCGTAAGTCTCTGGCATCTCGCCACCAGAGCCACCCAAACAATGGAATCAGCAACGCGGCTGTCCATTGATAGGCTGTCAGACTGAAAACATCGCGAGTTTCGGGGCGAACAAATTCGCTTAAAAATCGATAGATGCAGTAGCAGATGAAATAGAGTTTAATCAGTTGATTCCTGAACATGCCCCGGCGCTGGAATTGCGTCAGCAGGATGGCAGCCGTCAGGTGAAACGTGAATTCATAGAGCTGTGTGGGATGCCGCGGCAAACGATCGACCGCAGGGAAGATGAATCCCCATGGCAAAGTTGTCGGCGTCCCGTAACAGCAGTTGCCGACAAAGCACGACAAACGCCCGACAGCGATGGAGCCGGCAACTGGCACGGCAAAAGAATCGCCGGTTTTGACTTTGATGCCCAGTCGCCACTTGACGAGTTCTACGCCAAAATACCCGCCGACCAATCCAAACAGAATCGTCTTGCCCGACATCAGGAACACAGATCCATCTCGCATTCCGCAGGGGTCGAGAATCACAAACGGCAGCTTCGCCATCAGCATCGCACCAATGAACGCCCCCAGACCAATCCAGATTCGCTCCAGTGGATTCAATCGTGGATCAGGTTTCTGCCGACCCTTCAACCAAATACCGGTTGCCAACGCTGACATCATCAGCAGCGGATAGAGCAGTGGTGTCCATTGCGGAAGGAGCATGACGGTTTTCAGTTTTCAGCAATCAAATTCTGTGCCCTACTGAACACTGAATACTGGAATCGGAACACCCTTCAGCGGCGGCAGCGGCACATGCCCATTGCGATACAACACGTTATACGCTGAAAATGGCACGAGATGACCGCTCGGCAAAACAAAGTGAACGCATTCTTTCAAGAGCTGTCGCACGTCAAAGTTATAGGCATCCATAAACGATGTTGTCGTAATGCGAAACATGTCGCGAGGATTCAGGTGCTCGCTCAAGGCGCGCGAAAAGAACTGCATAGCATCCTCCATAACTTCGGGAGATAGATCCGCAGGAATTCCAGATGCTGGCGCTTGAACACCGGAACCGAAATGCCCCAACGGCACATCGCCACAGCCACAGTCTCCACCGCCGCAGGCCTGACCAGAAAGATACTGGCCGATCAGTTCTCGTGCTCGTTCGCGATTGAATGTAATTCGCCCCGACAGCAGGTCCAGGTGTTTGTCGAGGTCCACGAATCGGGCGAGCGGCGTGACTCGATTGCCCGACCGATACGCATATGACAGCGTGTGTCCGTTTGGGTGAGCACACGGCAGCGGTGCGAAATCGGTTTCCCGCCACTGTACCGACTGTTCTGCAACGGCTTTGATAACGTCAGGAAATGTGACGCGATTTTCCAGCGTCTCCGGCAGCACGGTTCGGCCGGAATAGGTTGCAGGCTGAAAGCTGACGCCGGTAATCCAGGGGCGCTCAATGCCAAATTCAACGAGCCGCCCGATTTCATGATCGTTGACGCCGGGCTGTACCGTGCAAACCAGAATCGTGTTCAATCCGACTTCCCCAAGCTGCTCAATGACTCTGAGTTTCGTTTCCAGCAGCGAAGCGCCTCGCAGTGCCTTGTAGCCTGCATCTTCAAAGGTATCGAACTGCAAATAGATCTCCGTTCGATGTTTTCGTTCGGCGACACGTTCCAGAAAGCGTCGATCGCGTGCCATACGAATTCCGTTGGTGTTAATCATCACGATGTCGATTGGCTGATCGCAGGCGTAGCGATGAATGGCTTCGAAGTCGGGATGAATCGTTGGTTCGCCCCCCGACAGTTGCAGGATTTCAGGTTGGCCTTCGACTTCCACCAGTCGATCTATTGCTGCGATGCAGTCTGCGAGCGACAGATGGTTTCCGCCGGGACCACTCACTGCAAAACACATCGGGCATTCGAGATTGCAGGCAGAATTAATCTCCAGTAGTCCAATGCAGGTATGCTGTTCATGTTCTGTGCAGAGCCCGCAATCGTAAGGACAGCCTCGCTTCGGTTCGACGCCAAAGTCAACCGGCACCTTGCCTGGCAAGCTGTAGTCCGTTCGATCAAACCACTTCGCATCGCTGCAAACGAAATCTTCTCGCGGACCATGTACATCGCAGGTCTTGCGAAAATAGACTCGCCCATTGCGAGAAACAATCTTTGCCGGAACAAGAGCCAGACATTCCAGACACAGGCTTTGCGTGGTGCCGAGGAATGTGTAATCACGGTAGCTGGTCATGATTGCGACTTAACTCAGATTTGTGTTTTGAAGGAACGCATCAAGTAAAACGGACACTCGAAATTCATCAATGGAATCAACTTTTTAACGCCGTCACAATCTTGAGGAACCCCCAGACTGCAAACCAGGTCAACGCGATTGCCGTGAGAATGCCGACAAGTATTGCAGCCGGAAACGTGGCGTTGCTTCCCGAGCCTCCTGGTCCTGTCAGGCCAAGACACGTAAAGAAAAACGTGACACAGAAGGT
>JAYVNW010001027.1:0-2232 GCA_043758225.1 Candidatus Kuenenia sp.
CTGATCATTGTGATCGCGTTGCTCGGGTTATTGGCCTTTACTGGCATGTTGATGTTTACATTCGCTGCGCAGGAAAGAGCTGCGTCGGAATACTTCAGCGAAGGTGCCAAGACTCAGGTCGAAGAATCGGACGATCCGTTTCCATGGGCACTGGAACAGATGATTGTTGGTCCGTCCAACCAGCAAAAGACCAGTATTCTGTGGAGTCCGACTCGGCGGTATTCGTTCGTCAGCAATGCCATCGGCCCAGACGTGGCACCGCATACGGGATCTGGGTTTCACGTGGCTTACGAAGGGCCGCCAGCAGGTTCACCAACCGGGCTGCCAATGGTTGATAATGACTACAACGGAATTCCGGATTCGCCACCAGGATCGGACGCACTTACGAATCGATTGAACTATGTCGATGCACTGGTCGCATGGGGACAAAACTCCTGGGGGCCAACATTTGGGACCACCTTTGGACCATCCGTTGAGGGAGTCCTCGGCAATCGCCGAGACTACCAAGGTGCGGATGCTATGCCTGAACCTGATGTCGACTACACCTACCCCGACATCAACAATATGTTCCTGGGATACAAAGGCTGGTCGATTCGTGACAACGGACCGACAGCATTGCCTCGATATGAACGGGTTTTTACGATCATCCCGTCGTTCTTTCGTCCGCAGTACCTGAAGAGTGCCCGATTTCAGGGATTTAACGGCATTGACGTGCCCACCGATCCCGACTGGTACAACGAAGTCGCCCATCCGCAGTATTCGGTTCGATCATTTCGACCAAATGCCCGCCATGTGGCGGGCTTTGATTTAACGAACACGCCGGTCCTCCGTTTTCTGGACGCAACAAATCCATTGCATGCCGTAGCGATTGCAACCTTACCGAATTCAAGCGGCGCATTCCCACTTCGCCCCGGTGAAGGTAACCCCAACTTCCGCAACAGTCTGGAATATGGGCGGCTCGGGGTCTGGACGGGACACGGTGCAGCGTCCGCTGCGAAGCCTGCGACTGCGTTGACACCCGCGTTGCCAGCCACGTTTGAACTGGATTCGGACAATGATGGTGATGGCATCCGCGAAGGTATCTGGCTGGACCTGCACTATCCACTGCAGGAAACTGCGTCGGGCGTAAAGTACGTCGTTTTGCATTCTTTCACGATTGAAGATCTCGACGCCCTGATTGATCTCAACAGTCACGGCAACCTCGCCGGCTTGCCGCGCACGGGAACAGTTCCAGGCTATGTCGGTGGTGCCAACTTGCTCGGTAATGTGCACACCTCGCAATCCAATCAGGGACTTGGCCCCCACGAAATTAATCCGCTGTATGCTTTGGCACCGTTCGGAACGTTATCGCCGAATCCTGCATTCGCTGCGTGGTATTTGGCAAATCCATCGAACCCGCTCGAACAAGCGAACATGGAATGGATGTGGCTTTTGGCTGGGAGAATTGATAATGCTTCCGCGACTCCTGAAGTTCGCGATGGCCGCTGGGGAGACGCGAGTGCATTATGGTATCATCTCAATGGTGGCGGAGGTCGCAGCGTCACATCGTTGCCGCGACCTGGCCGGTCCGGAAACCTGGCCACTGCGACATCAAATGTGGCCTTTAATTTTGGCGGGCTGGATGGGTTTGATGACAACCAGGACACGCTGGAGGGAATCGCGAGCACACAAACCGGTCGCATCCGCGGCTTTGTGCATCCCATCGACCATGCCGGTCGCGGACGACGGACCAGCTCTGGAGATCCCCGAGTGCCGAACCTGACGCCCCTCATTGGAACACTTCCAGAGCGCTGGGGACGGTACCTCGATTATTCGCTTGTGGGAAACAACACCGGAGTTTTTGACTCATCCAAGTATCTGGGCGGACAGGACGGAACAATCGGCAACCCCACGGTGACTGGTGACAATTTAATTGCGTTCACCAACGCGGCGAACCCCGCCTACAATGCGAATTTTGAAGATCCGTATGAAACGATCATGGATCACGATCACGCCGTCCGACCTGATGATCAACTCTATGGAGTGGCCGATTTGGTCAGGAACCATCTGACAAAGACCGATCAGGACAGTGCCACAGGACTGAGCAATCGTCTGGTGCAGGTGGCACCTATCACATTCGCCGACAATTCCAAACGCAGTTCACTGTTTACGACGCTCTCCAATTCGTTCCGTTACACGTCCATTCAACATGATTTGAACATGCGGCCCTGGGAATGGACTGCGGACAGCGAC
>JAYVNW010001028.1:0-13010 GCA_043758225.1 Candidatus Kuenenia sp.
GTGGCCGCTGCAAACATCAGGGGACTCACGTCCCCCGCTCGCCATTCACGGTCACAAGCCAACCCGGATCAAATCAGCACTGGTTTCCCCAGTTCCCGACGAACCGGAACAAGCTGACCGGCGTGCATCATGGAATGAGTTGCGATCAGGATGAACATCGAACCCAGGGTCGGAAACATGCTGCGAAAATGCTCGGGGCTTGGGTCGTCCAGGCTTGCCTCAGGGAAAGCATCCAGACACGCTATCACCGACTCATGGACCTTGCTGGCCAGGTCAAGGTACTCCTGCTTTGTCAGGAAGTCGGCCGGGTTGTTATTTTCTTTCTGCTCTTTGGAATGCTTGGCTTCAAAGCCTTCCGGCAACTTCGGAGCAGCCCCCGCCTGAACACCATTCAGCAAGCCACATTCTGAGCTGATCAGATGTCCCAGTTGCCACGCAACATGGTTACAGCCTGGACCCGGGCGTCGCATCAACTCCGCGTCTGTAAAGTCGGAGATATACGAATTCAGAACCATATTGCTGATGCCAAATGTTTCCTTGATTGCGGATTTAGTGTCCATTGAGCGAGGCCCTCATAAAGTGACGTGGAGCGGAATCGCCGAAGTTTATCGGCGGACTCTCCAATTGTCACCCGGACCAAATATCGCCCGACAAATCACGTGCTGACGACTGTTACTTCCAGCGATACACGATCAACGCGTCGAGCGAACGCACAAACACCTGATCGTCGGCGACTGCGAGATGCGCCCAGGTGCTGGCGTCGCTGACGTGGCGTTCTGAGACCTGCTGGAACTCCGTCGGATTCGCGTTGATCAGCCGCAGGTCTCCGCTTTCGTCCAGTGCAAGCATTTTCGACTCATTCAGAACAATGCTCCAATAGCCTCCGAACGGCGTTGTTCGCCACAATGATTCACCGGTTGACGGATCGATACAGCTGAAACGCTTATTTCGCAGATGCAGATAGATCTTTCCGTCCACGACTACCGGCGACGACATGTAGGCTTCTGTTGTGTTCTTCCACAACTCTTTAGTGGCAAACCCCGTCTCACTGCGAGTTACCTCAATCATCGTCGCGCCACCACCGTAACTGCTCGTGAAGATGCGATCGCCGATCACAGTCGGTGTGAGGATGTTCATGTCGCGGAAAGATGGCATCACCAGCGACCACAATTCTTCGCCACCATCCATTCCAACGCCGCACAGCCTGGACCGCGTCTGCACGACCAGTTGCTTCGTACCGGCAATCGTCGACATGACCGGTGAGGAGAAAGCTCCGCCCATCATGCCGCCGTCTTCCTTCAAACCGCGCCAGACAATCGCGCCAGTTTGGCAATCAAGTTTGACCAGACCACCCGAGGTCTGAACATATAAAAATCCGCCGTCGATCAACGGAGAACAGACAAATCCAAATGACTGCCCCTTCGTACCAAACTCCTCTTTGAAATCTTTTCGCCAGACTTCTTTGCCCGTAGCTCCGTCCAGTGCCACGAGAACATCAAGCATTCCAGCGACGTACAACTTTTGGCCGTCGTAAATCGGCGTGGCGCGAATCCAGCTTCCGTTGGACGCCGCGAAGAACGGAACCGACATCGCTCCGGGCCACTCCGCGTTCCAAAGTTCCTTGCCGGAATCACGATCCAGGGCACGGACGACTTCTTTTTCTTTGTTGACAGTCTCGGTAATGAACACACGATCCTGTGCGACAATTGGCCCGGAATAACCTGGTTCCAGTGGAATTCGGTACAGTTCGACTAAGGAGGCATCGTCGAGAGTCTCGGGCCATTTTGTCCCATGAGCAACTTCGCACCGGCGATCCCCCCCGCGCCATTGCAGCCATTCCGCTCGGTCGGCAGCGCTGGCCGGAAGACAAACGAGAACTAATGTCAGCTGAATTATTGCCTGCCGCATGTTGGCCCTTTCGATGAGCCTGTCAGATTTCGGGCGCTGAATTGAAGATCGACTTTAGAGTTATAGGCCCGTTTTTCGAAACGTCCAGCCGTTCACATGAAAAGTCACCGGAAGCCGTTAGACTCCATGAATTCCATGTCATTTCGAGGCAATCCAGGCACAGATAGCATACTCATGAATCAGCGGCAGGACTTGTGTCAGCTTGAAAAGCTGCGATGTACGATTTTGGCAAATTCCCGCGAAGCTTCGCGGCTCGTCGCGACGGAAATCGCGACACTGATCAAAAGTCGCAAAGCAGAGGGCAAGCAAGCTGTGCTGGGCCTGGCGACAGGCTCGACACCCACCAGCATTTACGCCGAACTCGTCCGCATGCACAAGGAAGAAGGCCTGTCGTTTGAGAACGTCGTGTCTTTCAATCTGGACGAATACTATCCGATGCAGCCGGAGGATCTGCAGAGCTATGTTCGCTTCATGAAGGAACATCTCTTCGATCATATCGACATGAAGGTGGAAAACGTGCATGTTCCCGACGGGACCGTTGCCGTCGAAAGCGTTGGCGACTATTGCCGCGACTACGAAGCGAAGATCGCAGCTGTTGGTGGCATCGACATACAGCTACTGGGGATTGGCCGCACGGGGCACATCGGCTTCAACGAACCGGGCTCGGATCAATCGACTCGCACCCGCATGATCACTCTGGACAGTGTCACACGGATTGATGCGGCGAGCGACTTCTTCGGTGCCGAAAACGTTCCACGCCGAGCCATCACGATGGGCGTCGGTACGATTCTCGAAGCTCGACGCATTTTCATTCTGGCATTCGGCGAGAACAAATCGACCATCATTGCAAAAACAGTTGAAGGTGAAGTCACACCTGCAATTCCTGCGACGTTTCTGCAGCGCCACAAAAACACAGAGGTGCTGCTTGATGCCGCCGCATCTGCCGCGCTGACCCGCACTCGATTTCCGTGGCTGGTCAGTAACGTCCAGTGGGATCCGTCTATCATTCGCCGAGCGGTCATTTGGCTGTCGGAGAAGATGGGCAAATCCTTACTGAAGCTGACCGATTCCGACTACAACGAAGAAGGTCTGCAGGACCTGCTGGCCGAATACGGTTCGGCGTATGAAATCAATCTGACAGTTTTTCGCCACCTGCAGAGCACGATCATTGGCTGGCCAGCGGGCAAGCCGGCACACCAGAAGCGACCGGGGGATCGGCCTCAGCCGTTTGATCATATCTTCCCCAAACGCATTCTGTGTTTTTCACCGCATCCCGATGATGACGTGATCTCCATGGGTGGCACGCTGATTCGTCTGGCTGCCCAGGGGCATGATGTTCAAATCGCCTATCAGACGTCTGGCAATATCGCTGTGTTTGATGATGATGCCATCCGCTTCACTGAATTCGTGTCCGACTATTGTGCCGCATTCGGACTTCTGTCTGATCCCATTCGGCAGTTGGACGATCACGTCGAAGAGTACCTGAAAAAGAAACAGGCCGGTCAGATCGATAGTAAGGAAATTCAACAGATCAAGGGCCTGATCCGCCGCGGCGAAGCGCGGGCCGGCGCACGGTGTTGCGGAGTTCCCAATGAGAAGCTCCATTTTCTGGACATGCCGTTCTATGAAACTGGCGGTGTGAAGAAAAAACCGCTGGGACCGGATGACATCCAGATCCTTGTGGACCTGATGCGCGAACTCAAGCCACATCAGATCTATGCGGCGGGAGATTTGTCTGATCCGCACGGAACGCACAGAACGTGTCTGAAGGCCATTATCCAGGCATGTGATGTCTGCCGCAACGATGATTGGTTTACGGAAAACGAAGTCTGGTTGTATCGCGGTGCATGGCAGGAATGGCCAGTCCATCAGATCGAGATGGCAGTGCCACTGAGCCCTCAGGAAGTGAAGCAGAAACGCAACGCGATCTTCAAGCACGAATCTCAAAAAGACCGCGCGCTGTTTCCTGGTGCCGACATGCGTGAATTCTGGCAGCGAGCCGAATCCCGTAACGCGGACACAGCACGCAAGTACGATCAGCTCGGTCTGGCCGAATACGAAGCCATCGAAGGCTTCGTACGCTGGGATGGCGTGTGGGGGTTGAACGATTAGTGGAATGTCGATTCGTGCGGTAAGAGAGACATAGTGAATTCCAGCAGCCACAGCATGGCGACAAAAGAATCTGGCTTCTCGGAAAATTGAAATTCACAGTCGAGATGAGTAATCTGCGCAACACGGCAACACACACGGTGTTGGGCCGCAGTTGAGTTTAACATATGACGTACCACAGAGAGGCGGACATCATGAACGAAACATCGGGTAACTTCTGGGGGCTGGATGATTTCTTTTCGGCAGGCTTTTTCGAGGTGAATCAAGTGCCGTCACGAAGGCAAGTCGCAACTCCAGTGTCCGAAAAGAATAAGCGACGAAAGCTTCGATCGATCTCGCGGTCCAGCGCTGAGTTCCTGGAAGCAAGGGCATTGCTGACCGATAATCCGGCCAGTCAGTTGTTTACGGCGATGAACGATAAAGTGGCCGCCGGGATCAAGCTGGGGAATGACGAGATCGACGCAGGTTACGAAGCTGTCAATGATATTCCGGCGAAGTTTCAGAATGAGTTTGGTGAATCGAAGTCGTGGGTGCAACAGATCGGGACAATGACGAACACAAGTGAATCCCTCGATTCGTCAATGATCATCAACTTCCCAACTATTACGGTAGATAGTTCGACACTTTCAGCTCCTTCAGCATCTTCGCCAGCGTTTGCTCCAGGTGAGTTGATGCCGTATATGTCTGGCGGGACAACTGGACCGTATTACTACATCTACGGGAGTACGGGACAAGCTTCGTACAATTCATCGACCGGAACCGGGAGTGCGTCGGGCTCTTTCACGCAAACAGCCTTGCCAACATCGGGCGTGTCGAAAGAAACCCTGACTGCATGGGCGAATTACACCACAGGAAATACCGCAACGGGGGCTACGTTGACTGTATACGCCACGTATGAAAAGCTGATGGAGAACCAGGATCGCGACGCATATTCAGTGAACATGAGCTTCAATAATGGGCAATGGAGTGGGTTCGTATCTGCTGCGTCAAAACACGGATCTGTGTCTGTCTCCGGCAACGCGGCGTTCTCGAATGGGCAGCTTGCGGCGGCGACCTTCCAGGGAACAATCGCCGGAACGAATCGAACATTAAACGTCGGCTACAGTAGGATGCGTCAGCAGGATGGGACATACCGCATCACCTCAGGTGCCTCTTATCGAGACTCGCTGTTTGAATCGATCACTGCGATGGCTGATTTTGCCTACGACAGCACCACGGGAAGTCGAACCACAGCAGGGGTTGGTTACAGGTACGACAACAAAGCGTACCTTGAGGCCATGGTTGGTAGCTATTCGCCGCTGGTAGGACCTGCCACGACGGCCGGAAAGATTACAGGCTCAATCCCATTGGCGAACAATCAATGGACGTTGCAGACATCGATTTCCATCACGAACCAGAACGTCACCCACAACAGCGTGAACGTCCTGACAAGCGACATTCCGTCGTATACACCCTTCACGTTCTGAGCAATATTCATCGACGACTACCTGCATTTCAAGGACGATTGGTTTACAGGTGGGCAAATTGTAATTGCGCCTTAATCTAGCATAGTCGTAATCTGGCTGAATGTTTCGGAAATCAGGGTGGGGTGCCCGTCCCGAGTTTGATCCTTGTCATTGATGCATCGTAGATCAGTCTGTTGATGGGAATTCGCGGCGGCTATTTCAATAGCTCCTACTCAAATCGTCCACAGGAGACGTACATGGTGCGACTTAGAAGGAGTCAGGCAGTTTTACTGCTTCACTTTGTCATTATTTGTTGCTGTTGCAGCGGCAAAACGTACTCCTCCGACCAGATTACCATTGCTGAGTGCCAGCGCCGAAGCGGTTACCCGTGCGTGACTGCTAGGTACGGGCGATTCTCCGGTGTTTTTGCCATTGATACTGGCGCCAGTGTCTCAGTCGCATTTGGTTCAGAACGGTTATTAAAGCAACCGGACCCCGATTGGCGATTGAGTGAAAGAAATATGGTGTTTTCGGTAGGCTCGGGAATGGTGCCAGTCATCGAGAATATTCCTCTACAGGCTCTGGGGGCGGAGGCGCACGAAACTAAGCTTGTTGTCATCGACATACCCAAAGAATCGCCATTATTTGTTGGAATCGATGGCATGCTGGGGTTGAGGGATCTGAGGCAGATGAAGCTACAGATCACAGGCGCGAAACCATCGGTGAGCCGCTTGGATTCCGCATGGCGACCAAACGAATTCGCGCTGAATGTTCCAATGACACGCCGTGGTGAGAAGGATGTTGCCGTTCCGATTAGGATATTAGATGGAAATCAGAGTATTTGCGTCGATACGGGATGCCGCAATTTCATGCTGATGTGGTCTCCAATGCTGAAATTTCTTGAACAAATCGGGAAAGCTGTACCTGCGACCAAAGTAACCGTTGCGTCCGCCGTGGGTATTCGCGAAGTCCAGATGTACATCGTGAAATCCGTGACAATAGCGGGGTGCCAGTTTAGAGATGTGCCTGCCTTTGAATCCAGTGTGAACGCGATTGGCATGGGGTGTTTTTCTCATTTCGACATGGTGCTGGATTTTCCGAAGAACGAAATGTGGCTGACTCCCCTTTCTGATGACTGGCCGAAACGGGTTCCGCCTGACGCGAGCGGTCTGGTGCTTGGATTTCTGGATACGAATGTGCTTTCGTTGCTTCGCATCCAGCCAGACAGTGCTGCATCTAAGAGTGAACTCAGGATCGATGATCAGATCCTGCTGTTTGACGGGAAAGAACCGAAGGCTCTGTCGATGTCCGAAATCCATCAGCGACAGACTCAGGCCGGAACTGATCTGCCTCTTCGCATTCGACGCGGTGATCAGGAAATGGACATCCGGTTGCCGCTCAGTTACTCTTTCGAATACCCGCCGAAATGGTCCAACGACAAAAACGTGCTCGATGAATTCGGCGAATTCCTGGAGAAGGAGAAGGTTCCATCAAAATGAAGGAAGGAGAAAATGTGCCACCCACTTTGATGACTGAATCATGATCAATGGTGTGGCGTTTCGGGACGCCGTTACTTTCGAATTCGCGGGATGGATTCGGACAAACATTTGTACGAGATCTTCGAGGCGTACCCGGAGTGGCTGTTCGATTTGACAGGCAGGCGCTGGCCGGGTCGGTGTCGCTTTCAGTCTGTCACGATTATTACTTGGTGTGTTCATTGACTGGCTGCTTCAACGCTTCAAGACACTTGGAAAAACGGAGATTGAACAGATGTTACTCGGCAAACTCCCTGACCTGCGCGAAACTCAAGCCGGTAATGAATTGATCGCTATCGGTATTGAGCAAGGCATCGAACAGGGAATCGAACAGGGAATCGAACAGGGCGAATTGATTGGCACGATTCGCACGTGCCAATCACTTTTGAACGGCACTATCGATAGCGAAGAGAAACTGTTGACGAAGTCGATCGAAGAGCTTAGTTCAATGGCGACCGAACTTCAGGCGAAGCTTCGCAAACGTCCTGGATCGGACCTACAGTAAGTGCGAGGTGTATCGATTGTGCTACTCGTCACAATGCCAACGACATTGGATTCGACCTCGGTGCTGAGGTATGGAAAAAAACTCCTGAATGGCTCGCCTTAACAGACGTGATGTTTATCGCACGGTAGCACTTCGCATCCAGCGTGATAAGAATACGCAGCCTTGTATTCGCCGCACGTTCACCCGGATCAACCGATGCTCACCCTCGTCTCATTTCTGTTTTTCACGATCTTAGTTGCCGTTGTTTCCTGGTGGAAAACGCACGACGACCGTCAGGACACATCCGTCGGATATTTCCTCGCGAGTCGCAGTCTGGTATGGCCGGTTATCGGAGGTTCGTTGCTGCTCACGAATATCTCCACTGAACAACTCGTCGGAATCAACGGTGGCGGGTATCAGCACGGCATGCTGCTGATGACCTGGGAAGTGTGGTCGTCGCTTTCGATCGTCGCGATGGCGGTGTTCTTTCTGCCGAGGTATCTGAAAAGCGGTATCACGACAATCCCGGAATTCCTGGAGATTCGTTTTAATCGCTCGGTCAGATTGCTTACCTCGGTGATCTCCGTTTTCCTGATCGTGCTGATCGTGCTGCCGTTCATTTTGTTCTCCGGTGCGGAGTTCATGATTCCGGTATTCGGAGTTCAAAAGTTTCTCGGCGACAACGCCAACATGAATATGCTGGTCGTCGGCAGTCTGCTGGCTCTGATCGGTGGTGCGTATGCGGTGTTCGGTGGTCTGAAGGCCGTCGCGGTGTCGGATACTGTTAATGGAATCGGCCTGGCGGTAGGTGGTTTGATGATTCCAGTTCTTGGGTTGAGCTTTGCCGGACATGGGGACATATGGCAGGGATTATCGACAATCATCGAACGGCAGCCGGAACGAATGGCACCAATGGGAGATTCCGATGCCAATATTCCCTGGCAGACTTTGTTCACGGGCGTGACGCTGTTGACGACATGTTACTGGTGTACCAATCAGGGCATCGTGCAGCGCACGTTTGCTGCGAAGAATCTGGCAGAAGGACAGAAGGGAACTCTGTTTGCTGCAGTGATCAAAATCTTTGGGCCAATTTATCTGGTGCTGCCGGGCATCATTGCATGGCACGTTGTCAGCAGCGGAGACTATGATCTTGGCAAGTACTCACCACCCAATGATGCGAATGGTGCGTATGGATTTCTGGTGAATCTGGTGCTGCCGGACTGGGCGACCGGGTTCTTCGCTGCCACGATTTTCGGGGCTATCCTGAGTTCATTCAACAGCTTTCTGAACAGTGGCAGCACGTTGTTCGCCGTGGATATCTATCAGGGGATGTTGAATCGCAAGGCGTCGGACCAGCAAGCCGTGCGTGCGGGAAAAATCTTTGCGGTACTGACCATACCTTTGAGCGTCGTCCTGGTGGTGTTCTTTAAGTCGTACGGGCAGCAGGGGCTTTTCGATCTGCTGATCCAATATATTTCGGTCACGAATATCCCGATGATCACCATTGTCACTGTCGCGATGCTGAGCAAACGGACGCCGGCGATGGCTGTCATGGTGGCTTTGATTGCGGGGATGGCATTTCAGCTGTTCTTCGGGATTTTGAACGGTGGCAATCTGGGCGTTACGATCGGTGAGACATTTTACGGATGGAAGATGCATGGTCTGCATCTGGCAGGTGTCAACTTTGTGTTCCTGATGCTGATCATGCTGTCGTTTCGCATCCTGAAGCCTCAGCCCGTGCCGTTTGAACAAAAGTATTCCGGTGACCTTGATATCACGCCATGGAAGCTGGCAAAACCGATCGGGTTTGGACTGGTCATTGTCATCGCGGCGATTTATCTGAGCATGTGGAGTCGATTTGGGCTCACGCCTGGGGCCAAGGTCGCGGCAGAATATGAAGCGCAGCACCCGACATTAATGCCCCCGAAGTGATTCGCACATGCGATCAGGATTGTTCATACTGCATCCGCGATCTGTTGCTGCTCCGTCACAGACTCATTTTCCTTGCGAATTATTAAGGGCTCTGGTCATGATTTCTTCCTTCTGCATCCGCTCAAAGTCGGACGTGCTCGCTTTGGCATTTATCGTTTTAGCGGCGTTGTCTACATCTCAAACGACATCTGCAGCGGAACCAACTCGAAAGTTCATTGCTGCGGACTCATCGAAAAGCCGTGTCGCGATTATCGACGAAAATGGCAAGACAGAATGGGAACACAAAATCGGCGGACTGCACGACCTGCATGTGCTCCCTGGCGGGAATGTGCTGCTGCAGACGTCATGGACGGAAGTGGCCGAAATCAATCCCGCCAGCAACGAAATTGTCTGGCGCTATGATGCGATGAAGCGACCGGAGAACGCTGGCAAACGACTAGAGATTCACGCCTTTCAGAGACTGGCAACTGGCAGCACGATGGTTGCCGAATCAGGACCAGGTAACATCATTGAAGTCGATCACGATCTGAAGGTCGTGCATGCGATGAAGTTGATGGTCCGTCAGCCGGACGCACATCGTGACACTCGACTGGTTCGCAAACTGGACAACGGCAACACTCTGGTGTGTCACGAAGGCGACGGATTGGTTCGAGAATACGATCCGACCGGAAAGACAGTTTGGGAATATGCTGTGCCACTGTTTGATCGCAAGCCAGCCGGCGGACATGGAGTCGAAGCGTTTGGTAATCAATGCTTTTCCGCCATTCGACTGCCCAACGGGAACACGCTGATTGGCACTGGAAACGGCCACAGCGTTCTGGAAGTGACTCCAGCCGAACAGATCACCTGGAGTCTGCATCAGAACGATCTGCCGGGAATTCAGTTGGCATGGGTCACATCGCTGCAGGTTCTTCCAAGCGGCAACATTCTGATCAACAACTGCCATGCAGGGCCGAACAATCCTCAACTGATTGAAGTCAACCGAGAGAAGAAAGTCGTCTGGTCGTTCAAAGATTTCGATCGCTTCGGTGACTCGCTCACGAATTCACAGATGCTGGCCGTTGACGGTGTTGCCTTGCCGCTTGATGGAGCGAAACTCCTGCGATAGTCAGACTGCGCTGATTCTTTGAAGGATCGAACACCGTGAAACAACTCAAGCACTACCTTGGAATGCTGCTGCAGCTTTTCACGTTGAGCATATTGCCGCTCATCATCGTGTTTCAGCTGTTCTACGGCTTCAAGCTGATCGTGATGCCGATTTCATTGGTTGTCGGCATCACGCTTTTCAGCATCGGTACCATGCTGCGTGAATCGGCTTAGCTGCGCGAATCGGCTAATAGTCGAACCAGAGCCCGCCGCCGTACATATTTTCCCAAAGATCCAGGAACTGGTACTGCATCGAAGGCCCGTTGTAATACTGCATGCCGATGCGGAGCCTGTGTCGCGTTTCAGCGCCTTGCCAGCCCCAGCCAGCCAGCGTATTGACGCCACCGTGGAAGTTGAAATCCTCACGGATGTGATAGTTCGCAGCGAGATACGGTGCACCTGATATTGACGACCTTGCAACCGGTATGTATTGGCTCCCGAACTGAAACTCCAGCGGTTTCGCGCCGTCTTCCGCGCCAAGTGCGTACGCGATTTCGGCATAGGCCTGTGTCGCATATCCCAGATCCTGTGTAATGCCGGAAATGACCGAGTCACGGACGTAGTTGATGCGGTTGAATGTGGGATTTGCAATAAGAAATTCATCACCGATGTGCGAACTGATGTGATAGTAACCCCACTTAACAGCTGTTCCGCCGTGGCGATGCGTACCAAGCAAACCCGCTCGAAAATCGGCACCATTGAGCATTGCACTGGGCTGGTCGGGCAACACGCGGGCGAAGACGGCACCTTCAACGTCGATTTGAAATCCCTGGGGGTTAATGGAGTCGTAAGTCCCGCGTCGCAACAAGCCAACTCGCCCACCAAGCACCGCGTCCCAGACACGTGTCTTATTCCGCGTATTGTACAACTGTACAAACTGCATTCGCGGTTCTTTCTCCCCAGCAAGGTATGACTTGTACATCAGCCCTTTTGGAAGCACTTGCCAGCCGTAGCAGTTGTTGGACTGTTCCGGCTGAGCTGCAAAGATCTGCTGGGGAGTAATCTGCGAAGGCGTTTGAACGCGCGGCATCAGTTCATCCACATCGGCGTAGCCTGAATCGTCCGGAGACACATCATACGACGGCGCTGTGGAATCGAACTCAAAGTCTTCTGACTCGTCAGTCGATCGCGAGTCGTCCTCGTAGGAGTCCAGAAGCGCCGTGGCTGCCTCATCGGCATCTTCGAAAGCAGATGATTTGACCCGTGCCGAAACCTGCGTCAGAAATGATGGAGTGGATTTTGCTGCCAGCACTTCACGATCCGCGTCAGACAACATCGATCGGAAGGGGTCCGTCTTCCTATAGTCCGGTGCGAACTCGCCAGACGGCTCATTCTGAAACGCATAGATCCAATCTTCCTGACTTCGAGGATCCTGGCCAGCGCCGATTGCTGGCCACAACACGGCGGCCGCAATTGCCAACAGGTATCGCGGCAGCTTCTTCAGAATGTTGATGGATATGTGATGCATGTGTGTTGGTAGATTCACGTGACGTAGATTTCTGATCTGCCAGATCAATTTCTATCGCCGATGGTAGAACCAGCCGAGTTTGCCGATTTAAGTCAGCCTGAGGAAGAAGCCGAGAACTCTTTTCGCGTCGAATCCACTGATTGTTCGGATTTCCAGCGATTGAATCTGAGTCCTTGCGATCCCTGAAATCAGTTTTTTTTGTCGCCGGTTGCGGTCAGGCAATCCACGTAATCCGAATGGACGGTTGTGCGATTTTCGACTGCTTTTGTGTGACGATTAGTTCTGAAATTCATTCAAGTTTGCCGTCGCTCGTTCGAGCTGGAGAGCGTCGCGCATCGGGCTGAATAAAGAGTTTGCACTGTGGTCGCCAACGTTGCACTGGACGTTTTGGCCTTATGAATAACGCCTGCCACTGGACGCGGGTCGCTCGATAAGACCACAATACCGTTTCTGCAATCGCTTCCCGCCAACATATCTGCCACGGTCAAATGAAAACACTCACAATCGCCCTCAGTCTGATCCTGCTGACCGCTCTACCGAATCAAGCTCAGCCAGTCGGCGACGACATAGATTTTGATTCGCAGATCAAACCGTTGCTGACCGCGAAGTGTTTTGACTGCCATGGCCCGGATGTCCACGAGAGTCATCTGCGGCTTGATCGGCGAGCGGCGATGTTGCGTGGTGGGGATTCCGGTGAACCGGCGATCGTCGTTGGAAACAGCGAAGGCAGTCATCTCATTAAGCTCGTGCGAGGCGAAGAGGCAGGCAAGCGAATGCCTCCCGATGAAGCGGACCGGCTGTCGAAAGACGAAGTCGAAATGCTCCGAAAGTGGATCGATCAGGGAGCCGTTTGGCCCGGCCCGGATGGTGCCGATGATCAACAGACAGAGAAAACAGATCATTGGTCATTTCAACCGGTGCGCAGGATTTCCCCGCCAGCGATTGATGATCGTTGGATCGCCAATGGCATCGATGCATTCATT
>JAYVNW010001029.1:0-1678 GCA_043758225.1 Candidatus Kuenenia sp.
ACGGATAACAGACGATTCAATTGTTACGTCCCATGGATTGGGGCATTGCAGATTAAGTGGAACGGAGTCTGAAATGAAAATTCACAGCTCACTGCTTTCGTTATGCGGCGGTGCAATCCTGATTTCAACGGCAGGATGCCAATCAGCTGCTCATTGCTGTACTTCATTTTTTGCAAATCGCGAAGCGACGACCGCTGATTCGACGGCGATTCCGGAACGCGAGTCGTACGTGCAGCCCACGTCTCTGGAGAATTCGACTTCAGAAACAACTGATACGGGCGATTCCGGCGAACTTAAAAATCGACAACGGCGATTCAAAATTCCGGCAGAACTTCCTGGAGCAAATGCGTCGCCCCTGGTGATGCCACCGATGGATGCAACTCAGTCCGCTGAACAACGCAGGTCATTAGCAGAATCTTTGTTCCCGGAAGTTTCAGCGGCGACAGAAAGTACTGCCCGAGTCGCTGAAGTGGGAGAACTGACTCTGGCCGCATTTCAGCAAATGGCACTGGAGAACAGTCCTGTCATTCGTCAGGCTGCTGCCAACGTTGAAAACGCTCGTGGTGCAGCCGTGCAGGCAGGTCTTTATCCTAACCCAACGGTCGGATACGAAGGGGACACCATCGGGACAGCTCGAACTGCTGGATATAATGGTATCTTCTTCACTCAGGAATTCGTAACGGCCGGCAAACTTTCACTGAAGCAGAGTGCCGCCCTGAATGAGATGCAGGCGACTCAGGCAGATCTTCGAAAAGCGAGAATCAGTCTTGCGAGTAATGTGCGTCGCAACTACTTCACCGTCCTGATCGCTCAGGAGCGACTTCGATTCAGCCGATCCATCGCGAAGCTGAGCAACGAAGCCTACAAAGCACAAATTGATTTGGTGACGGGTGGCGAATCTGCTCCTTATGAACCGCTGCAGTTGCGAGTCTTCGCCGTACAGGCTCGCAATAACGTGGTGCTCGCTACGAACGGCTTGGACGGATCATGGCGACAACTGGCAGCCACGATCGGTCTGCCCTACATGGCGCGTCAGACTGTCGCAGGCTCCGTTGAAACAATGACACCCTCAGTGGACTACGATACGCTGATTGCAATTCTGCAGCGACATACAGACCTGACTGCCGCGAACCTCCGCATCGCTTCATCGCGCAATAGTCTGCGTCTGGCTGAGGTACAACCAATTCCAAATATCACAGTGTATTCAGCATTTCAGAACGATGCGACGACGCCTCTGGACAACTTTTCGGCAAACGTACAGGTTTCAGCACCGATGCCGGTGTTCAATCGAAATCAGGGTAATATCGCATCCGCACATGCGGATCTGGTGCGAGCTGAACAGAACCTGAATGACACGAACAATAAATTGATGTCCAGCCTGGCAGACGCATACAGCCGATTCACGTCCAGTCGCACGATTTCGGAAAGCTATCGCACAGAACTGCTGCCTGACCAGGTCCGAGTTTATCGCGGTGTTTATGATCGATTCCTGATTGACGGCGAATCCATCGACTTTGCACAAGTCGTCGTTGCTCAACAGACGCTGGCAACAGTCGTCACCAGTTATCTGCAGTCACTGAACGATGTCTGGATAGCGACAGTTGATCTTGCAGAACTTCTGCAGGTGGACGACTTGATGACAATGGACGGCGTTGCCACGAACAACATGTCCGCACAG
>JAYVNW010001030.1:0-1600 GCA_043758225.1 Candidatus Kuenenia sp.
GTTCTAACCCCCGGCTTCTGAAGTTGTGGCATCGTCAGAGCTCGATGGTTCAGCGTGGAATACTGAACGGCACCGGTCGAACGCGATAACCCGCCACCACGATGTCGCCAGGAACCGATCAACACTGGCAGACAAGCCAGCGTTCGAAACATCATGGCTCCGTTCCGATGATGCTCCAGCCCGATTAATGGACGCAGCAATGATGGCTGAATCGTTGCGTACTCGCGAGCGAACGTTTCAATCGCATCGATGGAAAGACCGATGCGGTCGGCGACGTTTGACGGAGCGTACTGCTGAACGCGTTCGACGAGCTGCTCATATCCGACCGCATGCTGCGACACGTAGTCATGGTCGACAAGATTGTCACGAATGATGACGTGCATCATCGCCATCGCGAGCGTTGCGTCGCTGCCCGGTCGTGGCTGAATATGCCAGTCGGCCTGTTCGGCAGTGCGAGTCCTGATCGGATCGACAACGACGATCTTCGCGCCGCGTGAGCGTGCTTCCAGGATCACGGGCCAAAGATGCAGATTCGTCACGATGGTATTTGTGCCCCAGAGCACAATGTAGCGACTGTGGACAAGTTCTTCCGGATCAACTCCAAAGCCGCTGCCCTGTGTTACCGACAGACCGGCTACCGGGACTGCGCCGCAGATGTTCGTTTCTATTCGAGTGCATCCGAGCACACTGAAGAGACGTCTGTCGAGAGATGCATGCTGGATCAGTCCCTGATTGCCGGCAGAACTGTACGGCATGATGGCTTCTGCACCGGATTCTTCAATGATAGAGTTCCACTTCGCCGCGATGTCCGCAAGAGCTTCGTCCCAGGAAACGCGAACGAATTGTCCTTCCCCTTTGGGACCGACTCGCTTGAGCGGATACTGCAGTCGATCAGGATGATAGACGCGTTCCAGATAATGATTGACCTTGGCACACAGGGTGCCTCGAGTAAACGGATGCTCGGGGTCGCCGTAAAGCTTTTCAGCTCGTCCGTCACGCACTTCAACCATCCAGGAACATGTGTCCGGACAATCATGCCCACACGCTCCGCGAACAATGGTGAGTCCGTTGTCTGTTGATTTCATTCCAGTGATTCCGATTGGGGATGCCATACGCTATTCATGTCACTGCATAGAAATTTATGTCGCTGCATCGAATGAGTTATATGGTGGGATGGGCAGAATTTGCAGACTCGGGTGTTAATAATGGCATTATTTCCAGCCGTTATTCCTCTTGAGTCAAAATGCAGATTTCTGCAATGCTACCGCCTCTCGTCCTCTCTCCTGTCTAAAATCTTCGATTGCTTTCGGTTCTTTCTGCCGATTTCCTTCCCGGGCATTGCTGTGCCATCGCAGTTTTTCGCCCATTCCATAGGCCCGAACATGCCGAGTTCGCAAGCTACGATTCAGCGAATCCGACGCCCTGCCCGTGCGTGGGCTGTCTCATGCGCCTTGGCGTTTTCCTGCATGGCTTTTGTCGCTGTGGCGCTTCCTGCATTCGCTACGGCACAGCAGGAAGGCGAAGTTACGGTTGCCGATATTCGGATTGAGGGAAATCAGACGATTCCGGAATCCGTCATTCTTCAGAAAATTCAGGCTCA
>JAYVNW010001031.1:0-5564 GCA_043758225.1 Candidatus Kuenenia sp.
CACGCACGACCGTCTTCGCCGCCACATCGTTGGCCGGGTCGGTCAGCGGTGCGCCAAAGTTCAGCGTCGAGTAGAGTGCCGTCTGATCGACGAACGGCAGCACCCGCGCCAGCCAGCTCATCCCGCGATTGAGTTCGTTGTACGGCCCGGTTCCATAGTTGATCGGAAACATCGCGTGAACATCGTGATAGTTGTGCAGCGCCAGCCCGATCTGTTTGAGGTTGCTTCGGCACTGCGCCCGCCGCGCCGCCTCCCGAACGGACTGCACGGCCGGCAACAACAACGCCACCAACAACCCGATGATCGCCATCACGACGAGCAACTCAATCAACGTGAAGCCGAACCGACGACGTAGTGGTTTCATATGTCAACATCGTTTGGCATTAGTCGGAAATCGACGACACCGAAATTAAAAGACGCCGTAACCGGCACCAAACATGGCCGAAGCGATGAATAGCAGCACAGCGAACAAACCGAAGTACGCGACTGACAGAGAGCGTGGCAATGTGGAGATCCACATTGCACCCACAACAAATGCTGGAAACAACACCGAGCAAAACCTCGCGTGCCCCTGCATCAGGATACGATGGCTGTGAAGTACATATGGCACTCCCCAAATTCCCATTCCAGCTAGGAATTCCGGGCAATTAAGGGAACGAACGAGCCAACCCCGGATCAAAAGTAAAAACGCTAACACGAAGCAACACGGATTCCAGAGCTGCCAGCTAAACACGACCGTCTTGGGTTCAAACCGACCCCAGTATGCTGGGCTAGAAGGAAGAAACACATCCCAAATCGGGTGCAGTGTTACCAGCGACACCAATCTTTGAATGGCTGGCGGGTTCGGTCGATGTTCCCAACTATCTTGTGCTTGGAAGAAAGCAAAAGGGTCTCCCAAACAGGTCGATTGATAAATCATAAATGCAAGCAGCCCCCAGGTTCCCACCGGAACCAACCACACTGCGGTCATTGCAAATTGCCGCCCTGTCCGAACTCGTTTCCAAATGCACCAAGCAAATGGGAGCAACAGTCCTACACCCACTGGCCGGATTGCAGTTGCACAACCACAGAGAAAGCCAATCTGCACCAAGGGCCGCTGTCGATGTACA
The DNA here is from genome assembly GCA_043758225.1 of Candidatus Kuenenia sp. Classification (GTDB taxonomy): domain Bacteria; phylum Planctomycetota; class Planctomycetia; order Planctomycetales; family Planctomycetaceae; genus SXXK01. The sequence goes on from JAYVNW010001031.1 coordinate 1,110, forward strand.
GCGAGTAAGAAGTGAATCAGCAATAGGAGAAACAGCGATTCGGAATACGCGATACGATAAAAGACTCCAGCCGGAAAGAACGCCAATGCGAGTACGGTCAATGCGCCAAGCTCTCGTTCGGCATCCGGATGTCTTTCGGCGATGTAATCGGCCGTAGCGCGCAATGCCAACAAGAATGCACCGTTTGAAATCAACAGCAGAGCAATACGGACATCGCACCCTAAAAGTCGCGAGAGAATCCATCCCAGCAGCGGAAAACCGGGAAAGAATGCCACAGTGGAATGTGCATGTGAATCCCACGAATAACCTTCGCTTGCGATCCTCGCATACCACTCACCATCCCAGCGAAATAGGACTTCCAGCGGATTGGGGTTCAGGGAAGACTCCGATCGCGTTGCCGGGTGTCGGACAAGTTCGACTCCAAATGCGATGCCGAGCCATACGACGACGTTTGCCAGGAGCCAAATCACAATGACATTCTGCCATCCAAGTCGGGACTTGGTAGGGATCAACAGTTCTCCTGCGACAGCTTCATTCATCGTCCTGCTCGCCGTTGGAGTTGTCGGTCGATGACAGAACTCTTGCGCCTGCTTTCCAAACCAGCACGTCAAATTCGCACGATTGCGAGATGTCGCCATCGGGAATGACTCGAACGGAGGAGCGGCTAATACCACTCGGTAAGTCTGCTGTTGAGGCCGCGAGATTAATTTTCAGTGACTGCTGATGCGGATCGTAGTACTGCGAAAGTACCCGGAGAAATCCCGACTGCGGTACTGCCTCGGCACTCTGGACAGAAGGTGAAAGTACCACTCGAACGACACGCTGAGCGTTTCCTCCCGCATCACTTCGCAGGAGAACGGACTGAGGAATCTCGCGAAAAGCTGGCTTGAACCAGACCGTGAAGGTCGTAGTGATTGCGCCCCGGTCATCCGAAATTGAAATTGGAATCAACTGCCGAACCTGTCGGTAGCCTGAATTATTGCTCGAACAATTCAACCGGAGATCACACTTCCATCTCGTTTGATTCAATCGCCCAACAGTTATCCGACTTAGTACCGTGACATTGGCGACGAGCGGGCTAAAGCTGCTCTTGATCTGAGGTACGCATTCGGGTTCGTGCGTCCATCGCAACGTTTCAAAGTCAAACGCGACTGTCACGAAACCGTCTGGTTCCAATCGCGTGTCGAGTGGAGGCGTCACAACTCGAACGCGAGTACGGGCGTCAATCGTCCAAAGAATAGACGCACGCTTGTCCGGATCATTACCGCTAGCAATGTCCACAACCAATCTCTTCAGGCTGGATGCCATCGGCAACGTAGTTTCCAACATCAACGTCTCGCTTGTTGCAGCAGGCAAACTCGTAGGTAATGAAGTGGCGATGCATCCGCAGCTCTTGCCGGTGATTTCAATCGGTTGCGGCAGTTGCAGTGTGTTGCGCAGCGAGATTTCCCTCCGAAGTGGCTGACCGTGTGAACTGACCAGCACAATCCCCTCATCGATCGCGACTTTCACAGGCCACACCCTCCCCATATGGATTTCATGGGAATCGTGTCGCTGTCGAGAGTCATTGGACCGATAGCCGAAGAAGACCACTGCCACGGCAGCGATGGCAGTCATGCCCAGCAGGGTCATTCTGCGTGACTGAACACTCATGACGATTTCTTCCGAACGAATGCGGTGAGCAAGATCGCCATTACGATTCCAATCACGGCTGCAATGCTCCAGATGTGATTAGGATGTGCCTCCTCACCCTGTTGCCGGTTTACCGAGTGATCAATCACATCGACAAAATTGTCATCTCGCAGGTCCGACAGCAAGACAGAGCCTTTGTTGGCGATCATCTCTGGACTCTTTAATCCCCCAATTCGAATCCCTCGGGGAATCTGATAACGAAAATCCTCGATTGTCGGTGGCACATTGCCGAGATCGGCCGAATAAAACTCCTGCTGTACAATGCCGCCACTGCGGTTAAAGAGGATATGTCGAATGCGCCGCGCAACATCCCCCTCCGCCAGCGGTACGAAATCGGACAATTCCACTTCAAATCTTGCCATCAGTTTTCCATCCGGAAACGTCGCTTCATTGGCAAAGCCCTCTAGGCGATGCGGAGGACTCTTCTGAAAAACCAATTTACACACGGAGCGGTAATCCGGGTTCTTGTAATCCGCTGTCAGAGTGACCTTGTATCGACCATCGGCCACCTCGGTGACATCACGTTTTTGAGATACTTGAATCAAGGGATTAGACTCGCCTTGATTGAATGGGTCTGATGAAAGTGTCGTCAACGGACGCAGGGGTGTCAGCAATCCGATCGACTGCTGTGTGCAATATGGTGGGATCGGTGGCTCGCCGGGCGCATCGATGGGAAGAATTATAAGGTCGTCCTCAAGGTGTTTTCTGATCAATTCGGCGTATCGCCGCAAGTGGAAGCGGCCATCCGTGATTTCATCGTAACCAAGGTTGGAGATATGTCGACCGGCGCCACTTGTCCGCTCAAATTCTGTCGGTGGAACGAAAGCCGAATCCCAAATGGGTTCTTGCCGAGGCTCATAGATTATCCTTAAATTGGAGCCCATCTTTACAATTCGACCGGTTGCAAACCCACCTCGCTCCAGAGGAGTATCAATTGGAGCGTTCGTCCAATTCCAACCATCGTTCTTCGCGTCTGCCACACTGTCGAAGGCTATACGGCCCCATCGGAAACTGCCCATGAAGGTGGAGTCCACCTGCCATTGCGCGTATGTTGCACGCAAAGCGGTTGCGAGTTCTTCAGACGAACTCGCAACGACATGCATTGGCATTACAACACACGCCAAACTGAAAACGAGTACGGTAAGTACATTATTCATCGCTCAACCTTATGTTTACGGTGGGTCGAGTCTCGTACAATCGGTACCCGGATTTGTCGTGCATGAACCCGCGGTTCCTAACGTCGCACAAACCGCTGCTCCCATGCAATTTGGCATGTTCCACCATGTCATAACATAACAAGCGTTGATGGGACTGTTCGCGCCCGGCACACTTATGCAAGTGCTGGCGGAACCTGCCCCGTTCGTGGAACACTGCCAATGCGGCCTTCCCTCCCATCTGAACGATAAATGATCAGACGTAACGCTCATGTAGGTACACGTTCCGGTGCTGTTGTAGCAGGGATTCATTCCTCCTGAAGCGAAGCAATTACCGCCAACCAGGTACTGGCATGTGTTTCCATTGATCGTATAGCAGTCAAATCCCCATGCGATGCCTCCAATCACGCTGGCAGTTGCTGCCAGTGCCACAGTGACCAAAGACGGCCGAAAAGTTCGGCGGATTGCGAACGTGATGTGGTTGAATAGCGACCTGATCATGAGCGTGCCTTTCGATTGGAAAGAGTCAATCAAACAATAGAAACAGCCGTCAATCAACGTGGACTGACGCCGCGTACAACGAGTTGAGTAAGGCAGTCGCCGAGTGGGAACGTAACGCAGCAAGAATGGAAGCCTACATCCTCCAGCCTTGCTCGCGCTTCGTAAGTCGAAATTCGACCGGGTTCATCCGGGAAAAGTTTTCCGACGGAACGCAGCAGTAACTCGTCAGCCGCCAGTCGTGGCGGCCACCAGACGAGTAATTGTCCACCGGGCTTCAGGACGCGGTAGAACTCTCGGAGGATGGTGAGTTGTTCGTCTTCCTCGAAGTGTTCCATCACGCCGAGGTTCCAGAGGCCGTCGAGCGACTGGTCGCGGAAGGGGAGGTGGCGGATGTCGGCTTGGAGGCCGCCCGCGTGGCAAGGTTGGCGCAGGGCCAGGCGGAGCGGGGCGGCGGCGAAGTCGAGGGCCAAGAACGTCTGACCGGGCTGCGGGCGGAGGCGGCAACTCGTTTCGGACGACCCGCAGCCGCACTCGACATAGACGCCGGGGCCGGTGAAGTGTCTGGCCACGTACCGCGCGACGCAGCGGGCGCGGATGTGGCGGCGGTAGAGGGAAAACAACCGGCCGCGTGTCGAGCCGTTCAGGCTCTGCCAGTGGCGGTTCCATTCGTCCGCCTCGGGGCAATCGACCTCGGCGTTCAGGAAGCAGGGCTTGCCCAGATGCTCGATGAACTCGCCGGTGACGAGGGCTTCCTCCGTCAACAGGTCTCGCCAATCCGGCAGCGTGCATCCAGTGCCAAACTCAGCCCCCAGCTCCTCTCCCCGGACCACCGAAACGGCAGTGCCCGCCGGGGCGAGGGGTGAGTTCTTGGAACCGTTTTCAAACGGACCAGCCGGACTACAAAGCTCACTTGGAGCTTGGAGCTTGGAGCTTGGAGCGACAGACTGGAATGGCATACATGGAAGACCTCGCGAAGAAATCGGCGGTTGGTCCTAGGAAGTGCGGCGGCAGGATGCGAAGGTGCGTGCAAGAAGTCAACAGATTGCAACAGAAGTTCGTCACCGGCAGCGAGAAGGCTTTCCGGACAACCTCCTAGCGTCGTGCCGCT